>JBBFLK010000002.1 GCA_037479115.1 Anaerohalosphaeraceae bacterium
GAATGCATAACCGCATAAACAGATGTGCTAAGACGGCCGACAATCCCTACGGCTTCACAGGCGAAAGCCAGCTCACCGAGGCGGACAACCTGATTTTCCTCCTCGCCCGCTATTACGCCCCCGCCCTCGGCCGATTCCTCTCCCGCGACCCGATTCTGACCCCGGTCCGGCTTCAGGGTTATGTCGGCTGGCTGCTGCCCTATCTGAATCTGGATGAATCTCCCCAAGCCCTCCATCCGTATTTGTACGGAAGAAACAATCCGGTAAACAACGTTGACCCACCCGGCTTGAAAACGAAAAAATCAGAATGCGATAAATGGCGGCAAACACCCAAGCCGAAGGGGCTATGCGGTACGACAGACTTGATTGCTCAATGCATGAAATGCTGTGCCGAGACCTTCTCAAAAAGAATACTCGGCAGATCGTGGCCTAATACTTGGCCGGGTTGGTTTGCATGGTATGGAGCGTGTCGAAATACTTGTGCATCATCAGAGGGAAAACTTGGCCCCAGCCTCCCGGGGCCGGGGAAAACAATTCCGCAAAAACCTCGACTCGAAAAGGAGCAAAGCAAGGAGATATGAATCACCTTAGGAGAATTGGAATGTCCTGCCTGATAGCAGGCATAATCGGCGGAATAACCGTTTTTCTTCTCATCCCGTTGTTTTTAGCAATCACTTTGCCTCTTCTGGTTCGACTTGAAGGTCAGGCTTATTTATGGGCTGTCTCGATTTTAGAGATAGTCATTATAATAATTGTTTACTCATCGGGATTGTTCATCCTTTTGAAATCTCTTAAAAACAACAAACAGCTGACAGTCTTCTTTTTGGCGTTATTTGTAAATACGGCTTTGATAGTGCAAAAATATCAGCAGGGGTTGCACATTCAGTTTATGCTGGAACTCATTATCGAAGTATTGCTGATATGCATCCTCTCCCTGATTTGCTGTTTTCAATACCGGGCAAAAACAGAAATGACGCCGAAACAATAAAGCCGGCTTATCACCGGTTTCATTTTTGCAGAAACGGATAATGCAGACAGAATAGAGGCGGTTTATACCTACGGAAATGGCCTGATTTCGATGAATCGCTCGGGCGTCAATGCGTATTATCACTATGACGGGCTGGGGGTCGGTGCGGCAGCTGACGGATAAGAAAAGGACAAAAAATGTCGCAGTCAAAGCTGCTCTCCATTGGGTTCGGACTGCTGGTGTTGATTGGGGCGGGTGCGATTCTGTATCCCCTAATGCAGGCGGAGCAAATTCTTCGCTGGGAGAAAGAGTGCGTCAAACTGCTGTACGATATCCATAGAGCTTTGCTGAAATATTCATCAGACAACGACGGAAAATTGCCTCCGCTGCTTTCGCATCTCTATTCTCAGTATATAGATGACAGGCGTGTTCAGGAGCAAGTGCTGTTTTTCTCGGAACAGCAAGCGGCTATGATTTATTGGTATCCGGAAAAGCTGGGCAATCCGGAAGCTCCTGTTGTACAAATTATCTTTAAACCGGGCCGCGAAGCTTCCTATGCGCGGAAAGATTTCATTCTGTGGAGCGATGGGACAGTCAGCTTACGCCGCAGAAAATAAGTTCGCAGACAACTTTTCTCCGGGGACGGCGGCAATCCCTGCGGTTCTTGCTGAAACGAAATAAAATAATTCGGGGATTTGTCGTCCTGAATTCATGCGGGCGACCAGAATCGAACTGGCGTATCCAGCTTGGGAAGCTGGTGTTCTGCCACTGAACTACGCCCGCTAAAACCTATGCTCAAAAGACTTTACAACCCTTACCGACTCTGAGCAGGAGTCGTTTTCGTTCCATCAGCCCTGACCTATAAGACAACCGAGAAATTTTGTCAAGAAAATTCCGGCCGCTAACTGAAAAGGGCCTCCACAAACTCCTGCGGGTCGAATTCGGCAATATCCTCCGGCGTTTCCCCCAGCCCGACAAACTTCACCGGAATATTCAGCATATCTTTGATGGCAATTACGATTCCCCCCCGAGCCGTTCCGTCCAGTTTCGCCAAAAAAATCCCCGTCACATCAATCGCCTGGGTAAACATCCTGGCCTGCTGAATGGCATTTTGCCCCGTCGTGGCATCCACCACCAACAGCACCTCGTGCGGTGCACCGGGGATATGTTTGGAAACGACGTTTCGAATCTTGGTCAATTCCTCCATCAAATGCTTCTGCGTATGAAGTCGGCCCGCCGTATCTAAAATTAAAAAATCCGCCTGGCGAGCCAGTGCCGCCGACGCCGCATCATACGCCACCGCCGCCGGGTCCGCCCCCTGCTTGTGCTTGACAATCTGAACCCCAATCCGCTCCGCCCAGATACTCAGCTGTTCAACCGCCGCCGCCCGGAACGTATCGCAGGCCGCCACAATCACTTTCTTCCCTCCACGGCTGAGCATGTACGCCAGTTTGGCGATGCTTGTCGTCTTGCCCGACCCATTCACTCCCGCCACCAGAATCACGGTTGGGCCGGCAGCTGCCGTCTTCAGCCGACGGTCCTCCGCAGGCCAGTAGTTTTTGATATGCTCCTTCAAAAACGGAATGACCTCATCGGTCTTGACAATCTCCTTCTTCTTGTAGGCATTCCGTAAATCCTCAATCAGCCGCTGGGTTGTTTCCACCCCGATATCATCGCTGATGAGCGTCTCTTCCAGACGCTCGAGAATCTCTTCATCCAAATCCCGGCCCAACCCGAGCACGGCGGCCAGCCCGGAGGCAATTTTGCTGCGCGTCTTGCTCAGATGTTCACGGAGATACTGAACCGTTTTTGTAAAGAAACCCATATGGCTCCACATTCGATTATTTTTTCGACACTGACACGGCCGTCAGTGTGCCAAAATCCCCCAGCTTTTTCAAGTCCAATCCTGATGATTTTCCCGCCGCCTCCGACAGTTTCACATTGACAGAACCGCCGAAAAACGATACAGTACCTTGTCTGGAAACAGCAAGGACAGGAGGGTTCTTACAAAAATCTTCTGCCCCGTCCTCTTGGAAACAGTATAGTGAAGCAGCAGGAAACGGCACACATTTTGGAGCAGATTCTTGAAGAAGTCCGCACGGCGGACCCCGTCAACGTCCGCACCTGGTTCAGCGACCTGACGGTGCTGTCCTTCAGCGGCGGCCATCTCGATATCGGCTGTCCCGACCAGACCAAAGCCGACTACCTGAATGACCATTGTCTGTCCGTTTTTACCAAAGCCGCTCAAAAAATTACCGGATATCTGGTCTCCATCAGCTTCCGTTCGGCTCACCCTGTCGGGTCCGGTCCGGAAACGCCGGCGTCCTTCCCGGATGGTCTGCGTCTGCATCCGGATTACACATTCGACAACTTTGTTGTCGGCCCCTGCAACCGACTGGCTCATGCCAGCTGCATTGCCGTCAGCCAGAATCCCGGCACGGTGTATAACCCCCTTTTTCTCTACGGCAGTGTCGGGCTGGGCAAAACCCATCTTCTTCATGCCGTCTGCCATGCCTCCCGCGAAAACAACGGCGGTCTGTCCATCCGCTTTCTGAGCTGTGAACAGTTCGTCAACGGATTTATCAGTGCAATTGAACAGGGTCGGCTGGCCGATTTTCAAAATCAGCATCGGAGCGTCGATGTCCTCATCATCGATGACATCCAGTTTCTTCGCGAACGCGAGCAGAGCCAGGAGGAGTTTTTTCATACTTTCAATGCCCTCTACAACAACCGCCGTCAAATCATTCTGACCGCCGACTGCCCGCCCGCTCAGCTTCCCTCTCTCGAAGAGCGTCTCATCAGCCGCTTTAAATGGGGTCTTGTCGCACGGCTGGACCCGCCCAGCTATGAAACCCGCATTGCCATTGTCAAAAAGAAGGCCGGACTGCGCGGCATCCATTTGCCGGAGGGCATCGCCGAACTGATTGCCGAGCATGTCCAGTCCAATATTCGGGAAATCGAAGGGGCCCTGACCGTTCTTTACGCCACCGCCAGAACGCTCGGCCAGCCCATCACCCCCGAACTGACGCGGCAGGCCCTCGGCATTCAGCAGACGGCAGCCCAGCGTTCCATCACCATGGCCGATATTATCGAAGCTGTCAGCCGCGATTTTGATGTTCGAATCACTGACCTGCAAAGCAAAAAACGAAGTCAAAGCATCGCCCTGCCCCGGCAAATCTGTATGTATCTGGGCCGTCAGCTCACACGCCACAGCCTGGAAGAAATCGGCGGCCACCTCGGCGGACGCGACCATTCCACCGTCCTGCATGCCTGCTCCAAAATTGAAGAAATTTTCAAACGCGATGAACAGATTCGTCTGCGGATTGAAAACCTTACACGCCAACTGGCCCAAAAACAATAAAAAAGGCATCGAGCCGTCTGGCTCGATGCCTGGAACCATCCAAAGACGACCGCAGAGATTTATTTCTTCAGCGGAAGCACAACATAATAGGTCATCCGGTCAGCCCGAACAGACAAAATCACTTTGTCCCTTCCTTCGGCCTTTCGAAGGGCTTCTTTAAAGTCTGCGACCGAATTGACTCGTTCCCGGTTGACGCTCAAAATCACCATACCGGACCGCAGTCCTACTCGTGCTGCGTTGCTGTCCCCTTTAACCTCCGTAATGACTACGCCGGTCCCGTCATCACTGTTCCTGACCTGAATGCCCAGCTGATCAATCATGTCCTCCGCGACGGGACGAGTTCCGACAGTCAAAACTATTTTTTTCTCATGCCCGTTTCGAAGCACTACAAAGGTTAGTTTTGTCCCCGGAGCCGAATAACCGACGACATTTCGCACATCCTGGCTGCTGTGAATCTCCCGGTTGTCAATCGAAATGATAATATCATCCGGCTGCAGACCAGCCTGTTCCGCCGGGGACCCTTCATACACCTGCGTAATAATCGCACCGCGGCGAACCCTTAAATCCAGACCCTGGGCAATATCCTCCGTCAAATCCTGCAGTCCGATTCCCGCATACCCGCGGACAAATTTGCCCGTCTGGATCATCTGCTCGGCCATCGACTTGGCCATATTAATCGGCACCGCCAGTCCGATGCCCATATAACCCCGCACGCCTGTATCGCCTGTAACAATTGCCGCATTGATGCCCACCACTTCGCCGTCGATGTTCAAAAGGGGTCCCCCGGAATTGCCCGGATTAATCGCCGCATCCGTCTGAATAAAATCTTCATACACCCCGGTATCATCACCCCGAATTCGCCGGCCTTTGGCGCTGACTACTCCGACGGTGACTGTCTCGGTTAAACCGAACGGGTTGCCGACAGCAATGACCCATTCCCCGACTTCGAGCAAATCGGAATTGCCCATTTTCACAGTCGGAAGGCCCTTTACATCCGGAATCTTCAGCAAAGCCAGGTCTGCCTTGTCATCCGAACCAACAATCTCTACGTTTTCAAAGCGCCGCCCGTCGTGAAGCAGAATTGTAATTTTGGAGGCATCCGCCACGACATGGTGATTGGTCAGAATATAACCGTCTTCGGAAATAATGAAGCCGGACCCCTGACCGATGCGCCGCTCCTCTCGCGGCATCGGCAGACGAAATCTCGGCCCGAAAAATCTCTCAAAAAAGTCGTCTTCAAACGGGGAACGGTATCTGATGGCCTGCACCGTATATTCCGACTGTACCGCAACTACCGCAGGCAGGGCCTTTTTGACCGCCTCCGTAAAAGCCCTTGATGTTCGCTTCAGCTCCGCCAGTTCTTCCGACCCGGCCCGCACCGGCACACTCAGCATCCAAATTCCAGCAAGAACCGCTAAGACCGCTCGACTCCGGATGTTCGTAAACATTGCTTCCTTCCTTTCCAATCAAGTGTCCATTGTAAAAATAAAGAAAAAGAAAAAAGAGGGCCTTCCGGGCCCTCTTTGGGAAAGCCGGTTTTATCCGGCTTTGACCTCGATTTTCTTGGCACGAGCTTTCTGATTTTCGGTTTTGGGCAGGCGGATCTTCAAGACACCGTCCTTGTATGTGGCTTCCACCTTGTTTTCGTCCACCTCCACAGGCAGCGCCACCGATCGGCTGAAGGCACCGAAGCTGCGCTCGGAATGATAGTAGCCCTCTTTCTTCTCTTCGGACGACTGCTTCTTTTCCCCTTTCAGGGTCAGAACGCCGTCCGTCAGAGAAATCTCGATGTCTTTCTGGTCAATCCCGGGCAGTTCGGCGGTGATCGTGATTTCCTTATCGGTTTCAGCCACATCCATCCGAGGATAGAATCCGCCGTCAAACCCCGTCCACCCTTTCCAGGGCTGCAGACCGAAATCACTGAAGAAGTCATCAAAGAGTCGGCTCATCTGCCGCTGCAGCGCCACGAAAGGATTGTCAAGCTCGCTGCCACGTACCGAAAGATTTCTCCGTCCTGTTCTCCAAGGTACCAATTCCATCAGTGCCATAGATCTCACCTCCCTTTCTTTCGATTACGATTGATTTGTTTTTCTTGTTCAACCGTCATTTTTCTATAATACAAAATCCGTGCCAGAAAAAACAATCAACCGCAACTCTTTGTAATACAAAAAGATATGAAATTTCCAATCTCCGATGTTTTTTAGGGAAATCCTGCCAAAATGACAAGACAACCCGTCAGGCCTTGAAAAGAAATGTTTCGACCTTACCACGGAATCCACGGCCGCGCTTCCCAGTCCGCTGACCATTTTTCAACCGGATTTCTCCAGACAAAACAGAGCGGCTCTGAACTTTTTTCCCACTCTGCTCCCTGTTGTGTCTCAACCGAATAGCAAATCAAACCGGCTGTCTTGTGTCTGTACTCAAACAAGGGAACGAGGGCACGACTTGAATTGGCCGTCCCTGTCGGCATGGCATAGAAAAGAGGTTTTCCCGTCCCGCCGCCCGATTCTTTGCTGAATCGGACTTGCCCGTCTTCCATCCTTTCTGCATAAATCGGAATCAGCCCTTGGAAGGCCCGTTTCGGACTGACGGCCCAGAATGCTATCCCTGCAATGCTTTTGTCCTTCTGTTCTGTTCGTACTTGTGTCCCAAACAGATACTCCGGCCCCTTATCCCTGTGAATTTCATAAACCGGCTCCGGAAGCCGCAGCCGTTCCTCCGACAAATCCAGCCGATACATAATCTGATTGTAATCATAGCGCGGCACAGCCGTCTCCGCCGAACCGGAGAAGGTAAAACTGTACGTCCCCTCAAAATAAAAGATCCGCCCTCCCTGCTGGTCAAAATACGGATGATGCTTCGGATTGTAAAAGGAGTACCGCTCGTGCGAGACAATTTTCTGAGCATATCCCCACGGTCCAACAGGCGTGTCGGCCTCTGCATACCATACCTCCCCCAAATAGGAGGAGTCCCCGCCCTGCTGAACGGCAATCAGAATCCACTTCCGCCGGTAGTCGTTCCAATAGACCGAACCGCTGTGAGGAATCACGGAAGCACCGTTCCGGATGTCTGACAAAACAGCGGTGCTTTGTATTTCTTTCTGCAGAGCTTTTTTCAGGTCATCCGCTGATTTCCACTGACGCTGCAATTCGCCCCAAGAAACCCAGCGTCCTGCCGGCCTTTTGCCTGAACGGGCCGAAGATTCATCCAGTGCCGTATAAATCTCATACCGTTCCGGACAAACCATATCCTCCCAACGGTTCGGAATCCGCATTCGAACACCCAGGGGAAACGGCACAGCAAAATAAAAATAGTGTTTTTCGCCGCAGACCGCCCCTAACGGATGACCGACACCGTCAAACGGAAACGGATTCTTTTCGCTTCGAAGCACCGGACGAAACTGACAGGACGCATCGTCATAATCCAACAGACCGTATTCCAGCGCCTCCGTCAGCCCTTTTCGGCGGGAAAAGAACGCCGTCATATGTTCCTTCCCCTCCGAATCCTTCACGGAACAGACCCCCTCAATCCAAACAACCCCCTCCTCCGGCATCGGCACCATCTTTTTGCAAAATCCCCTCTGGTCTGTAAAATAGTGCAGGTCCACACCGACAGCCGGGTCCAGCCCGCCCTGCCGCGGCAGCCGAGATACCGCCCCGGAGGTCGCGAAGTTTCCCAGCGGATAAAACGGACAGTTTGTATCCCCCCAAAACCAGTACAGTCTGTCTTTGTACCAGCAGGTCTGTACGGAATCCTGCCCCATCACCTGTCCGTTGGAGGCGGGATTTTTCACCGGCACCGGAAGACCTGCCAGCAGACTGTCTCGATAGATGCCCTGCCCTGTAATGCGGTATAGTCGTTCGGCAATGTTCACGCGCCTGACCCGGACCTGGGCCGTTTTCCCCGCCTGCACACGCAGCTTTACCCCCCGATTCCCGAACCCGTCCGGGGGATACTCATATCCCGGCCCTTGTACAGAAAAGTACACCTCCTGCTCCATCAGGCCCGGCTCGAAAAAGGCAATAACCCCCTGACTGTCCGTCCAGAAGGAAATTCCGTTGATGGTCTTCAGCTCTATCAGCGGCACCCCCCGTCCCGTCTGCTCATCAACAACCCGAATCACAAAAAAAGAACCGACCCCGGCAGGCTCACTCACCGAGGAAGCTTTTCCGAACAGCGGGAAAAGCAAAACAAATAAAAGAGTATTGAAAACCCGCCGGCTTAACTTCGATGCAGCACCCATAAACGTCCCGCCCTGAACCGACTGCTCCGGCAGGCTGAAGAATTCAGTCCTTCCAGTCCTCTTCCACCCGCCCGGATGACGATGAAAGCTTTTTCTGCTCCATATTCAGCAGGTCCGAGACCGTCGGCTTTTCCAGTTTGCCTCCGCTGATGATGAGTTTGACCTCCTCTGCATCGAGCGTTTCATACTTCAGCAGGGCTTCTGCGAGGGCATGGAGCTTATCCTGATGCTGTTTGAGCAGCTCTTCCGCCTTTGCATAGGCCGAATCGAGCAGATTCTTGATTTCCCGGTCAATTAATTCCGCCGTCTTCTGTGAGTAGTCCACCCCAATCGGACCGTAAAAATAGGTATCGGACCCGTCCGCTCCGTAATAGACCGGCCCGACTTCTTCCCCCATCCCCCATTCCGTCACCATCTGGCGAGCCAGTGCCGTGGCCTGCCGGATGTCGGAATAAGCCCCGCTGTCAATGTCGTTGAAAACCATCTTGACGGCAATCCGCCCGGCAAAACAAATCTGCAGCTGCGCCAGACAGAATCGTTTCGAATAATACAGCCGGTCCTTTTCCGGCAGTGCAAATGTCGCCCCGCCCATCGGCCCCCGCGGGATAATACTCACCTTGTGCAGCGGGTCGGCATCCGGCAGCAGCGACTGTACCAGGGCATGGCCGGCCTCATGATACGCCGTCAGCCGCTTGTCATACTCATCAATCACCCGGCTTCGCTTGGCACGGCCCCACCGTACCTTATCCCGCGCCTCCTCCAAATCGCTCATCTCCACATAATCCTTGTTCTGCATGCTGGCACTGATGGCCGCCTCATTAATCAGCGCCTCCAGCTCCGCTCCGCTGAACATCGGCGTGCCGCGAGCCAGCCGCTCAAAATCCACATCCGGTCCGCATTTGACCCGCCGGGCATGAATCTGAAGAATCTTCATCCGCCCCTTCAAATCCGGCAGCGGCACCACCACCTGCCGGTCAAACCGTCCCGGACGCGTCAGCGCATGGTCCAGAATGTCCGCCCGGTTTGTCGCCGCAATCACAATCACCTGGTCATTCGTGTCAAAGCCGTCCATCTCGACCAGAATCGCATTGAGCGTCTGCTCCCGCTCATCGTGGCCCCCGCTGACAAAGCCCGGCCCTCTCTTGCGCCCGATGGCATCAATCTCATCGAGAAAAATAATGCACGGGGAGTTTTCCTTCGCCTGCCGAAACAAGTCCCGCACGCGGCTGGCTCCTACCCCGACAAACATCTCCACAAAATCGCTGCCGGCAATGCTGAAAAACGGCACATCCGCCTCACCCGCAATCGCCTTAGCCAGAAGCGTCTTGCCGCAGCCGGGAGGACCCACCAGCAAAACCCCGCGGGGAATTCGGCCGCCGATTTTCTGAAACTTCTTGGGATTCTTCAAAAATTCAATGATTTCCGCCACCTCCTCTTTGGCCTCTTCAATCCCCGCCACATCATCAAAGGTCTTTTTGGTATTCTTGCCCTGAACCCGATGCTTGCTGCGGCCGAAATTCATCAGCATCCCGCCGCCCGTGCGGATGTTCCGGATAAAGAAAAAGTAAATCAGCGCAACCAGCAGGATAAACGGCAGCAAATTCCAAAGCAGCGGAGCCCACATATCGGGCTTCTGAATCTTCACCTCCACCCGCTGCGAAACCAGCAGCGGAAGCAGGGTCTCATCCTTCAGCACCTCCGACACAGACACCTCAAACCGGGCGGGCCTGCCGTCCGAAACAAATTTCGGGTCAAATTCTCCGAGAATTTTGCCCTTGCCCTCGTGAATCACGACGGACTTGACGTGCCCGGCACGCACATGGTCCAGAAATTCCGGAGAATACGTCAGCTCCTGGACCCGCTGCATCCGCATCAGCGTCGAAATCATCAGCATCAGCACAAGCCCAATCAAAAGCCAGCTCAAAGGACCCCGCTGATAATTCGGAAGCGGAACTTTTGGTCCGCGTTTGGATTCTTTTTCTGTCATAGATATTTGTCTTTTCCCTGCCGGTTCTGAACCGTAATTATTTGGTTAATAAGAGACTTTCTTTTGTTTTCGCCGGTTACCAGCCCGATTCCATCCGCTCTACGAGACGCTGCGCCGCCTTGTTCACAGCCCGGGCGGCCGAGTATTCAAAATCCTGACTTAAGAAACCCGAATAGGGCTCCGAAGCCGCCACCGTCTCCTGATTAATCAGAACCTCCCCTGTCCGCAGATCTTTCCACGTAAATGTCACACGCACCAGGGCCTCCTGCTCCAGGGGCTTGCCGGTATGACGGTCCACCGCCAAAACCCCCTGCCCGGTCCGGATTGTCCCGCTCAGAATTGAATCCGCCGCCTTCCGGTCCGATACAATCTTGTAAGGCGTCTGGGCCTCAATCTGCTTGCACACCGCATCCGTCAACAGATACTCATACCCCCGCCGAAAGTCTGATGTGTCAAACATCTCTACATACACCGTCCGTATCTGTTCCGGATACGGCCAGCGGTTGGTATATCCGGAACATCCGAACGTCATCAGAAGTCCGCACACCGCCGCCGGCAGAATCCATTCGTGCCGTCCCTTACGCATAGGTCAGACGCCCTCCATAGGATTCGTTTCTTTCGGTTCTTTTCCCGTCGGCAAATCCAAAACGTACCCCAATCCAAACCAATGGTCCAGGAAATTCGCTCCGGCATCGGCCAGCTTCCGCCGCAGACTTTTCGGCGGCAGCAGACTGCGGCCCTCTTCCAAAGCGGAGGTATGCTCCCGGGCCATTCGGGCCGCTCGAGTCTGAGGATACTGGTCCAGGGCCTTTCGATAATACATCAGGGCCGCTCCGGTCTGTTCCGCCCGCTCATAATAAAGCCCCACAAAAAAGAGCTTGTAGGCCTGCTGTTCTGCAATCATTTCCAGAGTCTGCTCGATTCCCAGTTCCGCCGCGCTGGCCTCATACCGTTTCCGATAATCCTCAAAATAACTCGAGGCTCCCCGCAGCACCGTCGCATCATAATGCGGACTTCGGTACGACGCATGCAGCGTCTGGGCCATCCGCAGCAGGGCAATCCGTCCGCTCTCACCCGTCGGCCAGCGGTCTGCAATCTCCGCCCAGGTCTGATAGGCATCCAGATACTGCTCCCGCCGCTCCTGATTTTCCGCAATGGTAATCAGCGACCGATAGGCCAGCGGCGCCCGGCCCCAACGGTCGGCCAAGTCCCGCAGGATTTTTTCTCCCTCTTCATAAGCCGGCAGACGAAAAATCTTCAGAAACGGGCGCTTCTGGCCCCCCATATAGGCCGCCCCGATCGAATAGAGCCGTTCGGCCGCCGCCGCCTGAAGCGGGCTGTCCGGATAATCCGTCAGACATTTCTTATACTGCTTAGCCGCCTTAGACCAGTTATTTCGAATATACTGCTTTTCCCCTTGAATATAAAGAGTTAAATCCGGACCCGAAAATACCGGAAAATCTGTTTCCAAACTATCCAGCGCCCGTTCGGCCGCCGCCCGGTCGCCCTGCTCGATCTGCTGCTTGATTTCCGAAATTTTCAGCAGAAACTGCCCTTCGGGACTGCCGGAAACCTCCTGCCAGCCTGAATCAGGCGTTAATCGAAACGTCTGTCCGCAAAAGCCGGGCACAGAGAGAACGCAAACCGCCCACAATCCAAAAAACGCTAATCTCTTGCCTTTAAGCATCTTACAATCCTTCCAACCGCAGGATATCTTCCCGGACCTGTCCAGATACTCGACATTATATCGCCGAAATCGCCGCTTGCAATCGAACTTTGGACAGCTTTTTGACGAAAAGTGTTTGACTGAACCCGAAAAAAAGATATAGTTAGAGGTCGGTTCTTTCGCATAAGGCGAACAGGACATCCTGAAACACAACAAAGAGTTGTGGTGACGATGTTGCGGCGGGCTTAAAAACCCGTTTGCATCAGCCGGACAGACTTGGGGTTTGCCGGCGGAAGCAAATGGCGGAAGCCTCCAAAACCGCAGCAATCGGTATAACAATATGTTTATCAGGAGAAAAACTATGAACACTCAATCGTCTCACTTCGGCACAGCCGCATCCCCCACGGTCTTTCAAAGTCCAATCCTTCTCTGTTTCGTATCCTGCGCTCAATAGTCCTTTGGCCGCAGGAAACATTTTTTCATCTGATAATCTTCTCATTACAGGAGTTTCCAATGACAGCCAATACGACCGAAAAAACAGCCGTTCAGACAAAACCCGGCAGTCAGATTATTGTCGATACCCTGCTGGAGCACGGTGTGGAAGTGCTTTTCGGATATCTCGGCGGTGTCGTGCTGCCGCTGTTTGACAAACTGTACGACTCTCCCATTCGGGTCGTCATCCCCCGGCATGAACAAGGCGGCTGCCATATGGCCGACGCCTACGCCCGCTCCACAGGAAAAGTCGGCGTCGTGATTGCCACATCCGGCCCGGGCGCCACCAATCTGACTACCGGCCTGGCCACCGCCATGATGGACTCCGTTCCTCTGGTGGCCTTAACCGGACAGGTCCGTACCGAATTAATCGGCAATGACGCCTTCCAGGAGGCCGACACAACCGGCATCACGCGGCCGATTACCAAACACAATGTAATTGTCAAAAATCCCAATGAACTGGCCCAGACTATTCGCGAGGCCTTCTTTATCGCCTCGACCGGCAGACCGGGCCCGGTCCTGATTGACATTCCCGTCGATATGCAAATCGCCCAGGTGCCGGTTACCCCGCCTCAGCCGATTGAACTGCCGGGCTACCGCATTCGCGAGCGGGGGCATGCCCGCCAAATTACGGCAGCCGCTGAAGCAATCAACAGCTCCCAGAGACCGGTCCTGTACGTCGGCGGCGGCGTCATCAGCGGCAACGCCTCCGAACCCTTGCGGAAACTGGCCAAAAAGGCCAATATCCCCGTCACAATGACCCTGATGGGACTGGGGGCCTTTGACCAGAATGACCCTCTGTCGCTCAATATGCTCGGCATGCACGGCGCGGCTTATGCCAATTTTGCCGTGCAGAACTGCGACCTGCTGATCTGCGTGGGAGCCCGCTTCGATGACCGCGTCACAGGAAAACTGAAAGCCTTTGCTCCGCACGCCCGGGTTATCCATATCGACCTGGACCCGTCCAGCATCTCCAAGAACGTTCCGGCGGATATTCCCGTCGTCGGCAGCGCCCGTCATGTTTTGACGGAACTGCTCGAACTGGTCGAGTACAGAGAGCGGAAAGAATGGTTCGACCAAATCGCCGAATGGAAAAAACGCCACCCGCTCCGATACGATCAGAATGCCAAAACCATCAAACCCCAGTACGTCATCGAAGAGCTCTGGAAACAGACCCAGGGCCAGGCGATTATCACCACCGGCGTCGGACAGCATCAGATGTGGACGGCCCAGTTTTACCGTTTCAACCGGCCGCGTCAGTTTATCACCTCCGGCGGCCTGGGCACCATGGGCTTCGGCCTGCCGGCCGCCATCGGCGCCCAGATTGCCAACCCCGACGCCCTCGTCATTGACATCGACGGAGACAGCAGCTTCAATATGACCCTCACCGAACTGTCCACCGCCGTGATGTATGAACTGCCCGTCAAAGTCTGCCTCATCAACAACGGCTACATGGGGATGGTTCGTCAGTGGCAGGAACTTTTCTACGGCAAACGCTACTCCTGCAGCTCCCTCAAGAGCCCGGATTTCGCCCGGCTCGCCGAGGCCTTCGGAGCCGTCGGACTCCGCGCCGAAAAGAAAGAAGAAGTCCCGGCCGTCATCAAAGCCATGCTCGCAGAAAAAAGACCTTGTGTGGCTGATTTCCGCGTGGACCCGGAGGAAAACGTCTGGCCTATGGTTCCGGCCGGAAAATCTCTGCACGAAATGGACGGTCTGGATATCTTCGAAATGGCCTGAAAACCGAACGAAACCATCTTTTCACGGGAAAGGATGAACAATGAAACATATTCTTAGTGCTTTAGTCCAGAATAAACCCGGCGTCCTGGCCCACGTGGCGGGAATGTTCGCCGCACGGGCTTTCAACATCGATTCCCTCGCCGTCGGCCGAACCGACGACCCCTCCCTGTCACGAATGACCATCGTCGTCATCGGCGATGACCGCGTCGTCGAACAGGTTCGCAAACAGCTGGCCAAAATCGTCACCGTCGTCAAAGTCCAGGACTTTGCCGGCATGGATGTCGTCGCCAGAGACCTGATGCTCATCAGCGTCGCCTGTCCCCCGGAAAAACGTCCCGAAATCCTCGCTCTGGTGGAGATGTTCCAGGGAAAGGTCGTGGACATCGGCTCCAAATTCGTCATGGTTGAAGTCGCCGGCCCCGAAAATAAAATCGAGGCCTTTATCGAGGCCTGCCGTCCCTACGGCATCAAAAATCTCGTCCGTACCGGCACGGTCGCCATGGCTCGGCAGCCCCGCTTTGCGCCTCCGGAAAACGAAGAGGCAAAATAAAATTCAGCGGCTTGCCTATTGAGACGCCCAAAATGGTTTTAGATTTATTTCAGACATAATATGCCTATTTCTGCCTGATATTTTTTGAATGCCATTCCAAATGGACATTCGGGCACTCCGGTTTTTCTTGACCTGTTTGCTGTTTGTCGTTTTAATACCTCCTGTTTTGCATCTAATCTCATAAGATAAAAATGAAAGGATTATTCATATGAAAATCTCATTGCGGGCACAGGCTGTTGCCCCCTCAGCCACGCTTGCCGTCACCTCGCGGGCCAAAGAAATGAAAGCACAAGGTTTGGACGTCCTCAGTTTCGGTGCCGGGGAACCGGATTTTGACACCCCTCAATTTATCAAAGACGCCGCTGTCGAATCCCTCAAAAAAGGACAGACCAAATATACCCCCGCCGCAGGCATTTTGGAGCTGCGAAAAGCCATCGCAGAAAAACTTCTCAAAGAAAACAACCTCCAGTATGCACCCGAACAAATCATCGTCAATCTCGGAGCCAAACACTCCGTCTATATGGCGATGCAGGCCGTTTTAGACCCCGGCGATGAAGTGCTCCTGCCGGCTCCCTATTGGGTAACGTATCCGGAAGCGATTCAGCTGGCCGGTGCCAAACCCGTCATCCTCGAAACCACTGCAAAAACCGAATACAAAATCACCCCCACCCAGCTGAAATCCGCCATTACCCCAAAGACCGCCATGCTGGTCCTCAATTCTCCAAACAATCCCGGCGGATTTTGCTATACCCCGGATGAACTGAAAGCCCTTGCCAAAGTCCTCGAGGGAACAAATGTAATCGTCTTGTCCGATGAGATTTATGAACGTTTGGTCTATGGAAATATGCGTTTTGTCAGTTTCGCATCTCTCAGTCAGGACGCATACAACAGAACCCTGACCATCAACGGGTTGAGCAAATCCTACTCGATGACCGGCTGGCGTCTGGGCTATACGGCAGGCCCGCTGGACGTCATCAAGGCTATGTCGCGTCTTCAGGACCATATGACTTCCAACGCCGTTACCTTCACGCAGTATGCCGCCATCGCCGCCCTCAAAGACACCTCCGGAGTTGTGGAAAAAATGCGGCAGGAGTTTGAAAAGCGGGGAAAACTGATGACCGAACGGCTCAACGCCATCCCCGGTGTGCACTGCGTGCCGGCTCAGGGGGCCTTTTACTGCTTTCCGGACGTCTCGGCGCATTATGGTCGAACCATCGGCGGAGTGCGCATCAGCGACAGCATGGATTTCGCCAAGGCGCTTCTCGAACAAAAATTAGTTGCCGTTGTTCCGGGAGGTCCCTTCGGGGCACCCAAAAATGTTCGGCTCAGCTTTGCCTGTTCCCTCGAACAGATTGAAAAAGGAATTGACCGGATTCGGGAATGGCTTTCATAAAGGAAACCCGTCCCATTCATGCAGAACAGACAAAACTGCTCACAGAGGCAAAAACCCCCGTCTGGATGCGCCTCTGGATAGCCGCCGTTGTGGGGCTGGGGCTGATTGTTTTCGGCATTTACAGTGCCACGCACATGGTCGCCGCAGGCGACACGTGGGTTGCTTTGGCCTGCGGAAGACACTTCGCCGAACACGGTGTCGATACCGTCGAACCGTTCAGTTTCAACTCCCATCCGGCCGGTCCGACGGCGGAGGACATTCAAAAATGGCCGCGATGGGCGCAAATGCTCTGCAAACCTTTTTCTCTCGAAACCATTCAAAAATGGCACCCCACCGGCTGGATTAACCAGAACTGGCTTACCCATCTGCTTTTTTATAAATTGGTAACCTTTACCGCCCCCCCCGGAACGTACGAATACAACTGGCTGGTGTACTGGAAATTCGCCTTGTACATCCTGACAGCCTTTGCCGTGTACGGTGCTGCTCGGGTTTTGGGGGTCGGCCCCTTTTTGTCCCTTTCGGCCGCCTGCTTCGGTTTGGTCGTCGGACGCTCCTTCTTTGACATCCGTCCGGCGGGCTTTTCAAATTTTCTCACCCCGGTCTTCTTTCTCATTCTGGCACTGGCCGTCTATCGCAATATTCATTACATTTGGCTGCTGGTTCCCTTGGTGGTTTTCTGGGCCAATGTTCACGGCGGATATATCTACGTCTATGTGATGCTCGTGCCGTTCCTTGCCATTCACTTGCTGGGAGCCCTCCCGAAAAAGTGGAGTTTCGCACTCGGCTTCATCGGCCTCTGGTGGGTTCTTTACCTGCTCAGCCACAAGTTCCTGACCCACGAAGACTATGCACTCATCGCCGGCGCCAACCGCCAGACTGTTCAGACACCCTCCTTTCTCCTGAATGGTTATGTCGCCTTTCTGCTGATTCTGTCCATCCTCGCAATCAGCTCGCTTTTTCTGCCTCCCGCCCTCAAGGGGGCTTTTTATCTGTTTTTCACCCTCAGCACACTGACGGTCTTTTTTGTCCTGTTTCTGCGGCTGCAGATTCTGATTCCTTACGACCGAATCACACCCGTTTACCATGAACGGTTTCGGTTCTTTGTCCAATCCTCTCAGTTGCAGTACCTCTTTGTCTTCCTTGTGGGTATCCTGTTTGTCTGGCTGACCGCCTGGAAAAAAAATCTTCTGGTTCTTTTGCCTGTCCCGAAAATTGCCGAAACCGCCGCGGCCTCTGCCGTCTCCTTCCTCGCCATGCTGCTGCTGAATCCATTCCGGTTAACCAATCTTACCCACACCTTTGAAATCAGCATCAGCAAGCATGCCGAATCGTGGCGGCAGGTCAACGAATGGCGTCCGGCTTTCGACTGGCTGGACAAAACCCGCACCACCCCCAATCCGGTCGGCGATGAAGAGGCTTTCGCCGTTCTGTGTATTCTGACGGCTGTTCTTTTCCTCCTCTGGCTGGCTGTGTATGTTTCTCGTCCTCATCAGCCCGCTCCTTCAAAATCCCGTTTCAAAACCTCTCCAACACCGGAACCGGAACCTCTTCAGATTGACCTGGCCCTCTGGACACTGGCGGCGCTGACGCTGTATATGGCCGTTCAGTCCCGCCGCTTTATTGCCGTAGCAGGCCCGGGCGTTTGCCCCTTTGTCGCCCAGCTGCTTTCTCAAATCGGGAAAAAAATGAACCATCTTTTCCGGGAAAAGACATTTTGGACGGCCTTGCAGCAGCCGAAAATTCGCACGGCAGGATGGGCGGCCGTCACCATTGTCCTTGCTGGACTGACGCTTTATTGGGGGCTCGTGTACAAACGCATCTACCTGGACCCCTGGCCCAACGACCCTGTCCGCGATTCTCTGTTCATGCGGATGACGGCCTCCAACCTCAAACCCTTCGAAGTCTGCGACTTCATCAACGGCAATCACCTGCAGGGGCGAATGTTCAACTACTGGACCGAAGGCGGAGCCCTCGCTTTCGGGCAAAAACCCGATGAAAAAACCGGACGCATTCCTCTGCAGCTCTTTATGGACGGCCGGGCTCAGGCGGCTTACAACCACGACAAATACGAATACTGGCAGCTGATTTTTTCCGGCGGTCCGGACGCCATCAGAAGCGGCGGTCAAAACCTCAACTACGCCTCCATCGGCGAATGGATCAGCCGGGAACTGCGGAAAAACGACGTCTGGATTATCTCCATGCCGACCCATCAGGCCCCCACAGTTTTTATGCAGGCTATCCTTCGTTCGCCCGACTGGAAAACGGTTTATCTGGACACCTGCCAGCAGCTCGTGGCGGATATTCAAAGCCCGCAGGGAAAAGAACTGGCCGAAGCCATCCTTTCTCAAAAGGCCTTCTTCCCTGATGAGCTGTCCAGACACTTAAGCACCGCCATGCTGATTTTAGAGACCCAAAATACCCCTTATCTGCCGCAAATGGCCGAACACGCCGCACGAGGATTCCGGCTGCGTCCCTGCGCCTCCTCGTATATGGTCCTCCAAAATGCTATGCAGTGGCCCCCTTTCCGTGAACAGGGCCGACAAATCATCAAAGAGTTTTTCGAAGATGTCTGCCGCCGCCAAAATGAATTAAGACGACAGGCCGGCTTTGCCGAGATTCTCACCGTCGCCGGGTTTGCCGCGGACTATCTGGCCAGGACTGAACCCGAACATCGAACCCGCTACCAGCAGTTCCTCCAGGAATTCCGGAAAGAAGCCGACCGATTCATGAAACAGGCAGTCTGGTAATATGAGCACGAAACCCACTCCATCCTCCGCCGTCTCTTCGTTCCGCTCCATCAGCGTCTTTTTCCCCTGCTTCAATGAGCGGGAAAATCTTGAGCCGCTGGTTCACCAGGCCGTTCAGGTGCTGGACAAAATGGGCCTGGATTATGAGATTATCATTGTCGACGACGGCAGCACAGACGGCACCGGAGCCCTGGCGGATGCCTTAGCCGCCGGCAATTCCCGCATCAGAGTCATTCATCATCCCGTCAACAAAGGATACGGCGCCGCCCTTCAAAGCGGCTTTCGCGCCGCCTCCAAAGAGCTGGTCTTTTATACCGACGGCGACCGCCAGTTCGACCTGAATGAACTGCCTCCGCTTTTGCCCCTTATCGAACAATACGACATCGTCAGCTGCTATCGGCTGAACCGCCAGGAAGGCTGGATTCGCCGCTTTAACGGCTTTGCATGGACCCGTCTGGTCTGCCTGCTCTTCCATCTGAACCTGAAGGACATTGACTGTTCATTTAAGCTTTACAAACGCAAAATCTTTGACGGAATGCCCCTGGTCAGTACCGGCGCCCTGATAGACACGGAAGTGCTTGCCAGGGCCGTCCGAAAGGGATATACCATCAGACAGGTGGGCGTACACCACTACCCCCGGCGGGCCGGAAAAGCCACCGGGGCGAAACTGCGGGTCATTGCCAGGGCCTTTTATGAATTATTCAAACTTCGAAAAACCATCTTAAAACAACAGCCATGAAGGTGTACCGAGACCAGTCGTTTATTCGTCCGGACCTGCAGGCCCATCTCTATTCCGAACGGCTGCTGGACAATGTCAGGGCCCTGCGGGGACTTTGTGCGCCGACAACCCGATTTTGTGCCGTCGTAAAGGCCAACGCCTACGGTCACGGCATCCGGGAAGTGGTCAACATTCTCAAAAACGGCCCGGTCGATTTCTTCGCCGTCGCCACCTTTTATGAAGCCCTGCATATCCGCCCTCTGGTCCACCGCCAATCCATTCTGATTCTCGAACCGATTCATCCCGCCCAGCCCGCCGAGCAAATCCGCGCCTGTGCCGCCGCCGGATTTCACTGCGTCCTGGCCTCGCTCGAAGGACTCGACTGGGCGGGAAAAGCCCTGGCCGGTACAGACCGCATCCTTCCGGTCCACCTAAATATCGAAACCGGTATGGGACGATGCGGAATGCCGCCGGAAGAAGCCGCCGTCCTCCTGGGTCGGCTGCGCAGCCAGACGATGCTTCGGCTGGCGGGAGTTTTCACGCACTATGCAACCGCTGACGATGACGACATCAGCTTCGCCTGGGAGCAGCACAGACGGTTCGAAACGTTCCTGCAGGAACAGCAGCTCAAAGACCGACCCGACTTGCTCATTCATTCCTGCAACAGCGCCGCCACGCTCAAAATGCCGCCGGCCCATTACACCATGGTTCGATGCGGCATCTCCATGTACGGATACTATTCCAGACCGATGAGCCGTCCCCCAATTCCCCTCAAACCCGTCCTGAAACTGCAGGCCCCGCTGACCCTGATTAAGAAAATTAAAGCCGGAGAATCCGTCGGATACGGCAGGTCTTTTATGGCCAAACGCGACACCCTGGCGGCCATCGTCCCCCTCGGATACGCCGACGGATACCGCCGGGCTTTCTCCAATAAGGCCGTAATGAAACTGGGCGACCGTTTCATCCCCGTTATCGGCAGAGTCTGCATGGATCAGCTGATTGTGGACGTCACGGATGTCCCGAATGTCCAGACCGGCCAAATGGTCACTGTAATTGATGATGACCATCAGTCTCCCTGCGGAGTGTATGCCCTGGCGGAACTGGCGGATACCATCTGTTATGAAATCCTTACGATGATACACGCACACGTAAACCGAATCGTCCATTAAAGGCCTCCGCTATGACTGTCTCCGAACAGCAAGGTTCCAATCTTTTCGTGTACGGCTCCCTCCGGGAACCTTCTATCTTTGAATCCGTCTGCGGCTTGAGTTTTACTCTCAAACCCTCCCGTGTTCAGCCCGGCCAGACCCTCTTTGCCGAACTGGCGATTCTGAACGGTTATCGGCGGGTCAGCCCCGACAATGTCTATTTCTATGCCATCCCTGAGCCGGCGGCCAAAATCGAAGGGTTTGTCATTTACAACCTGCCCGACGAGGCCCTGCGGGAAATCGACCGCTACGAAGGCAAACTCTACGAACGTGAAACCGTTACCGTCAATACCGCCAACGGCCCCGTCCAGGCCTTCGCCTACCTGGCCAGCCCGAAATCCATGAAGAAGAAGTTCGGCGACCGCTTCCATGTCAATCTCATTCACGAATTGTGGCTTCGAAGACGAATCGAACGGTTTTTTGAAACTCATACACGCCCAGGCGAAGAGTCGATGGACGCCGACATCGAGCGGCGGGCCCGTCGAGAACTGCTCGGTACAACGGAGCGGGACCTGGTCATCACCCATCTCGGGCGGGCCGCCGTCAGCGATTACGCCCTCGAACAGGAGCTCAGCCGTCCGATTCCTTCCATCCGGCATCTCTACAGCAATCCCGCTGTAAAACCCTATTTTGAAAACTACATCCACCTGGTCGTCAAACAAGTCCTGCTCAACCAATTCGAATGGCATCTCTACCATCGATTCCGGTTTGAACTGAACCGTCTCTGTCCCAATCGCCGCTACTATACCCGCATCCTGAGCATTTTGATTGCCCTCCGGATGATTAATACCAACGTCTCCGTCGTCAATCTTGTCCTGCGCCGCTGTCTGGAGACCCTGCCTGCCGACGGAACATATGATTTAATTGACTATGTGAAATACGGTGTACAGGCCGCGGACAACATCTTTGATGCCCGTGTCGCCCGAAGTGAAATCTCTCGAATCCGGCAGAATCTTCAGCCCGGACTGGTCCCGATGGGGGCAGAGATGGAATTAAGCAATCTCGGCTACCGCGCCGTAGCGGAGCACATCGAAAACGAAGACCCCGTTTTTGACGGCTTTCGCTATTTCTCCGATTTCGCACTCGATGTGCTTAGCTGGAAACTCGGCGGGTACATCGACAACCATTCCGGAGAACCTGAACCGGGCATTCGCGGTTTTCTCGAATTAGCCCCCGGGCGGCTCAACATCCTCGGAGAGGTCTCCAAACCTGCTACAGACGACCCATGGGTGCTCAATCAGCTGATTCGGGAGACCGCATCCTTCTATCCCGCCCGACCGCACAGTCTGCATCTGTCCTTTCAGCTGCGCCGCTATCAGCTTGGAAAACAGACCGTCCTGCCGCTGGGGTTTGTCCAATGCCTGCTGGCCATGGGCGGAGGCGTTCGCAAAGAAGGAAACCGGATATGGATATCCCGAATGGAACACGACGAAATCATTCGGTATCGCCCCACCGAGGAACTCGTCTTTGCCCAGACCAGCAGAAGACGATGGCGGCTGGATGACCCCTATCTCGAAGACGGCCGCCTCGCCTCGGAACCCGCCTATGTCCAACAGTACAAGTTCATCCGTCTGGACCCCCAAAACAATTATGAACCCCTGATTCTCGCCCTAAAAGGAATTCAGTTGTCGATAAACCCCGGAGACTATCTGACCGCTGAACAGATGGCCGCCAGTCCGAAACTCCGGCAGGAATATGCAGACCTTAAGGCGTGGGCAGCTCGGCCCGACCCCATCGACGAAAAAACCAAACAGGCCTTTCTGGGCGCTGTTTATGACGGCCTGATGCACGAACGCCACCGCCGCCCTTACCACAAGCAGCACTATATCGAATGGGCTATGGAGGCAATCAATACCCAGATTCAGTGCTTTAACGAACTGGTCGAACAGACCCGCAGTAAAGCATCCGACGAGACTGCTACAAAACAGATTTAAGCTTTTCAACAAGGGCTTTGACCCGCGCAACCGAGGCATCAAACGCCTTCTGCTCCTCTTCGGTCAGGTCAAACTCCATCACCTTTTCGACTCCCCTGGCTCCGAGCACCGCCGGCACACCGACAAACGCCCCGCCCACCCCATATTCCTTCTCACAATAGGCACAGCAGCACAGCAGCGCTTTCTCATCCCGAAGAATGGCTTCCGCCATTCGGACAGCCCCCGCCGCAGGGGCATAATAGGCACTGGTTCCCAGAAGATTAACAATCTCAATCCCACCGTTCCGTGTCCGCTCAACCAGTTTCTGAATCGTGGAGGCATCCATCAATTCCGTCAAAGGCACTCCCCCGACCGTTGTATAGCGCGGCAGCGGCACCATATCATCCCCGTGTCCGCCAAGCAGAATCCCGCAAACCTGACTGACGGAGACATTCAGCTGCTGGGCGATAAAAGCCGCAAAACGGGCCGAATCAAGAACCCCGGCCATCCCCATCACCCGCCTGTGTTCAAATCGGCTTACGGCAGCCGCCGCATACACCATTGCATCAAGCGGATTGCACACGACAATTATGAACGCATTCGGACTGGTGCGGACAACCTGCTGCGTTACACTTCGGACAATCTCGGCATTTTTGAACAGAAGGTCGTCGCGGCTCATTCCCGGCTTGCGGGGCAGACCGCTGGTGATAATCACAATATCGCTTCCGGCCGCCGCATCCCAATCGGTTGTTCCGCGGATACGGCCCGTAAACGGATATACCCCCGCCGATTGGGCCATATCGAGGGCCTTCCCTTCCGCCAGCCCGGGAACAATGTCCACCAAAACAATATCTCCCAAATTACGGCCGGCCGCAATAAACGCCGCCGTCGCCCCCACATTTCCCGCACCGACAATCGTTATTTTCGCTCTCACAATCTATTTCCTCTCTATAATGTTCTGTTTGACCAATCAATCGGCTCGTTATTATAAAGCACGAACAGAGGAATACAAGTTGTCCGTCCGGCGCTGCTCCCTTCACAACTTCCTTACGATTGATAACTGATAACTGATAACTGATAACTGACGACTGATAACTGTTCTTTCTCCTGCTTTCCAGACGTGGCTGCCGCTTACCGCCCGCTTCTGAGGGCTCAATAGCCGCTTCGGCGGCCGCTGTCCCCTCAAAAAAAAGCCCCGAGCCAAAAGCCCGGGGCCAAAACATTCATTCTTTTTCCTCAGTTCCCTGACAACCGGCTGCAGAAAACCAGCAATGAAGCAGTCCTTTTAATTTTTCACAGGCAAAATAGGAGGCGTCGGCTGCGGAACAGATGTTTGCTTGACAAACAAATAATACAGCTGACCTTCCTCATAAACCTGTCCGGCCATCTGTCCGGCCTGATCGCCGACTCCCATATACACATCACACCGTCCGGGCGCCCGAATCGCACCGCCTGTGTCCTGGTCCAGAGCAAAACCGGTATAAGGGGCTTTGACTGTCCGTGTGCCTGCCGGACGCGGCAGAACCGTCTTCAAAAAGGCCAGACACCCGCGAGGATAAATCGACTTATCCGTCGCGATCGTCCGAAGCGGCGTCACCGGCTCATTGAGACTTCCGCGGGGGTTGCCCTGCTCTATCCGGAAAAAGATATACCGGGGATTGCGATAGATATATTTGTCTATCTGGTCCGGATTGGCCTTGAAATAATCAATCATCGCTTTCAGACTCATTCCGGACGCCGGCACCACGCCGTCCCGAATCATTTCCTGAGCCACACTGTTGTACTCATGCCCGTTGTTGGCCGCATAACCGAGCGTAATCTGCTTGCCGTCCGGCAGCCGCAGAATGGCCGACCCCTGAACATGGGCAATATACACCTCAAACGGGTCCGCCAGCCAGGCAATCTCCTGCCCTTTCAGCATTCCGCTCTGCTCAATCTCACGCCGGGACGGATACGGAACAATCGCCCCGTTCGGCATCTTCCGCCCAAGAATTTCTCCGTTGGGCCCCTTCACCAAATCCTCCGGCTGTTTGTAAAGCGGATAGCGATACCGCGAATCCGCTTTCAGCGAGCCCTCAAAAACCGGCGTGTAGTACCCTGTGAATAGCACCGTTCCCCTGTCGTCACATCCGACGGACTGGTAGAAATCAAACCGCTCCAGAATTGCCCTTTCCAGCGCTTTGCCTCGAAGCCCCTGGTCCAGCAGATTAGCCATCGTCCTTAAGGAATCCACCGCCATTTGGTGGGTAATCTCCCCCTGCGGGAAGAATTGCCGGCTGGAAGGCTTTGACAAATAGCTTAGACTGTGATCAATTGCCTTTCGCAAATCCGCCGTGTCATAGCAAGCCAGACTGATGTCCGGGATCATCGCCGGGTCCGTAATCTTCCGAAGAGCATACTGCCCGGGCGGCAGCTGCCGGTCATACTGGGGGGCCTCCAGTTCCCGTGCCGTTTTACATCCGCCTACTGCCAAAACCGCCCATAACACCCCAGATACCGCCAAAAGCCATCCGCGAATCCTCATAGTCACTCCGTTGATTTATCTTCCACTAACTTTCATTTTTCCAAAGGGTTAAAGATAATAGTCGTCCCGGCTCATTTCGTCAAGTCTCCTTATATAAATCGCCCTGCCGGCGGCAAAACCTTGAGAGAAAAAGATTGACAAAAAGAGCGTTTTTCGGACAATTCAGAGCAGAAACAACCTTCATTACGGAAAGGATACTCACGATGAAAAGGACTCTATGGGTCGGACTTTTCGCAGCGGGACTGTTTGTCAGCGGCTGCACAAGCGGAGAAGGACACTATCGAAAAGATTATGACTATTCCACTATCCAAAAAATTGCCGTTGTGGATGTCATCGGACCGGTCGGCGGGGAAGCCGCCCGCAATCAGATTGCCGACTTTTTCGCAATGGAATTACTGAAAAGGGGATATTCGCCGATTGAACGGGCCCAGGTCCACGTCATCCTGAAAGAACAGCAGTTTCAGGCCTCCGCCATCACCAGCGATGAGGATGCCGCCAAAGCCGGACGAATCCTGAATGTGCCGGCGGTTCTGATTGTCAACATTCCGAAATTCGGTGATGAAATCCAGATGACCGTCAAAATGGTCAACGTCGAAGACGGCAGCATCTTGTGGCTGTCCAGCGGCAAGGGCAAAGGCAGCAAAACCCTCGGGACCATTGTCGGTGCTGCCGCCGGTGCTCTGATTGGTTATGCTGTGACCGGTGAAGATGACAAAGTTATCGGGGCTGTAGCCGGGGGCGTGGCCGGCGGAGCAGCCGGAAACCTTCTGACACCCGACCAGACCGAAAAGATGCTCCAGATTATCCGAAAAGTCTGTGAAACGATGCCGCCCAGACAGGTCCGGTTTCAGTCTATAAAAAACTAACGGCAAGCCGGCCGTCCCCGGCCCGCAGCTGAAACAGCCAACTAAGGATTGTCTATGGAAGAAACCAAACTTCGAGTAGGACTCATCGGCTTCGGAACCGTGGGAACAGGGGTCGCCAAACTGATTCTCGAAGAAGCCGACGCCATTGCCGCCCGAACCGGGGTCCGGCTGGAACTGGCCTGCGTTATCGACAAGGACACAACCACGCCCCGGCGGGTTTCGCTGCCCGCAGGGCTTCTTACCGACAATCTGGACCGTCTTTTGAATGACCCGACTATTGACGTCGGCGTCGAACTGGTTGGAGGCACAACCGCCGCTCGGGAAATCCACCATCGCCTGCTTAAGGCCGGCAAACATATCGTAACCGCCAACAAAGCCCTCCTGGCTGAATACGGCGAAGAACTGTACACCGCCGCCGTCCAGGCAAACCGCTGCATCGGGTTTGAAGCCAGCTGCTGCGGGGGAATCCCGATTATTCTGGCTTTGCGGACCGGCCTGGCCGCCAACCGCATTCTGGGGCTGTACGGCATCTTCAACGGAACCTGCAATTACATCCTCAGCAAAATGACCCAAAGCGGGTCCGATTTCAAAACGGTCCTGGCCGAAGCCCAGGCCAGGGGCTATGCAGAAGCCGATCCGACCCTCGACATCAACGGGACCGACACAGCCCATAAATTGGCCATTCTGGCCGGCCTGGCCTTCGAACGCAGAATCGCCATGACGGATATTTACGTCGAAGGCATCGAGCGAATCGAAATCGAGGATATTCGAAACGCCCGTGAAATGGGCTATGTCATTAAGCTGCTGGCCATCGGTGAGCAGAACGGCGACGGCTCCCTGTCCCTCCGCGTGCATCCGTCGCTGATACACGAGGACACCCCTCTGGCGGCTGTTTCTGGCCCCTTCAACGCCGTCAGCATTCACGGACACGCCGTCGGGCGGACGATGTTCTATGGACGCGGGGCCGGAATGATGGCCACCGCCAGCGCCGTCGTCGCCGATTTAATCGAAATCGGCCTGGGCAGCACCCAGCGACTCTTCCGGTCTATTCCCATGATATCCGGAAAACAGAAAAACATCCCCATCAAACCCATTGATGACATTGAATGCCGGTTTTACATCCGGCTGATGGCCAAGGATGAGCCCGGCGTGGTAGCCAAATACGGACGGATTCTGGCCAACCACAAAATCAGCATCCGCGGCGCTATTCAGCACGAAGGACGAGGGCCCGACAATACCGTGCCGGTTGTCATCACCACCCATCCCACTCTCGAGCGAAATATGTTCAACGCACTGGATGAACTGAGCCGCCTGAAAGTCATCAGCGGACGTCCCGTATGCATCCGCATTGTCGATATTCCGGAGGACTCGGAATGACTGCCAAATACGCGATTATTGTTCCGGACGGGGCGGCGGACAACCCGCAGGAGGTTCTCGGAGGCAAAACGATTTTTGAAGCCGCCGACATCCCCAACATCAACAAAATTGCCCGACAAGGCAAACAGGGAATTGTCCACACTGTCCCCAAAGGAATGCAGCCCGGCAGCGATGTGGCGATGATGAGTCTGCTCGGATATGACCCGAAGACCAATTATACCGGGCGAGCTCCCATCGAAGCCGCCGCTCAGGAAATCCCGCTGGAGGAATCGGATTGGGTCTTTCGATGCAATCTGGTCACCACCGCGGACGAACGGATGGTGGACCACAGCGCCGGCCACATCACTACGAAAGAAGCAACCGCCCTGATTCAGGAATTTGCCAAACTGGTTGAAAATCCTGCCGTACGGTTCTATCCCGGTGTCAGTTATCGGCATTTGTGTGTCATCAGCGGACAGGATTTTACTAAGGTTACCACCTATCCCCCGCACGATTATCTGGGCCAGAAACTGAGCAAAATCATGCCCAAGGGAAAAGGGGCCGATTTGCTGAAGGAATTGATGGCCAAATCGCAGCAGTTTTTTGAAGACCATCCTATCAACAAGGTGCGGCGTGACCTGAAGGAAAACCCTGCTACAACCATCTGGCTGTGGGGTCAGGGACGGCGCGCTTATCTGGAAAAATTTCAGACAAAATACGGGAAGACGGGTGCTGTCATCACAGCCGTTGATTTGGTCCGCGGGCTGGCCAAACTCGTTGGATTCGACCTGATTCATGTCCCCGGAGCCACCGGCTATCTGGATACCAACTATGCAGGGAAAGGGGAGGCCGCCATCGAAGCCCTCGATAAGTACGACCTTGTGCTGGTTCACATCGAGGCCACCGATGAAGCCGGGCACAACGGCAATCCGCTTCAAAAAAAGAAAGCCCTCGAAAATATCGACAAGTTCATCGTCGGCCCTGTCTATGAAGCCATTCAGACTTTCGAACAGTGGCGCATCCTTGTAATGCCGGACCATCCGACCCCCTGCGACATCCGTTCGCACGTCGGAGAACCAGTCCCCTTCGCCATGGCCGGCACCGGTATTAAAAACATTCTCGATGCCCCGTTCAGCGAGCCGAACAGCTTTGAATCCGGCTTTGAAATCGCCTGCGGGGCGGACTTGATGGAATATTTTCTGAAGCTGTAGCCGAACCATGTTCAACTCTCTGCAAAAGCTGTTTCGGCGGCATCTTTCATCCGGACAGAATGGACAAGAAAAATCCTGCTTTTCGGATTCTTCTTTCGGCAGCCCCGGAAAAGTCGACTTCGAGCGTTTGTGGGAAATGCCGCTGTCTCCGCTCGATGAGCCGAATCATCGGAAGGCAGGTTTCAGCCAGGCGTTTCTATGGAAAACAGAAGAGGGCAAATGGATTGTCAAAAGGCAATTCGACTATTTTTGCCGGACTTTCCTGCATCCTTTGACAGGCATTCCGACTCTTGAGAAGGAATTTCATAATCTGTTGCGTCTGCAGCAGGAAGGAATCGCAGTTCCCCGACCTCTTTATTTCGGCTGCCGCCGGCAAGACGGGCATACGCAGGCTGTCCTAATCACCGAATATGCAAACGGTTTTATCTCCCTGGATACCCTGCTGTCTCGGTGGGCCATCGAAAGACCGTCTCCGGCTCACCGAAAAGAAATAACGGCTGCCGTCGCATCTGCAATTCGGAACCTCCATCAGCATCGACTTTGCCATCGCCATTTGGTCCCCAAGCATATCCTTTTGAGACCGGACTGCAAACCCATTCAGGTCATTCTGATTGATTTGGAAGCAACGGAGCCCTTCCGCCCTTTTCGAAAAAATCGGCAGTCGGATTTAGCCTCTCTGAATTACCGCTGCAGACTGGCCAGTCAAACCGATAAACTACGGTTTTTATTTTCTTATTTGGGAATCTCCAGATGGACTCTCCCGGCCAAAATGTTTGCGCGAGACATCCTGCAGAAAAGCCATCGTAAGAGCCAAAAGGCACATCAAAGGCGCAAAAACAAAAGGTCCTGTGCCTAAATTCTTTTGCGGCCTTTCTTCAAAGAAACATTGGTTTTTCAACACCTATAAGGATACAATATCCGTAGAATTTGATAAAATAAGGAGCCCTGTTATGGGCGGAAAGCGGACATGGATATACCTGTTTTTGGCCTGCTATGGGATTCTTGCGGCCGACACGTTCAGACATTTGACCCAACCCAATATTCTCTATCACGGCTACGTGATTGCCGCCGATGAGAGCGGCACGGCAGAAATCCACACTCTGGAAACCGGGCTTACGAAAATCAATCTGGCCGATTTTGAACTCCAGATAAACCCGGAGGGGAGAAATCGACTTGTTCCGGTGCTTTCTATCTCAGATGAAATCGCCTATGAGATAGAGACATCCGCTTTTGAGGAAGCCCTTCGGAAAGAAGCTCGACGGGGTCCGCTTTTTATTCTCATCGAAATTGACACGCCGGGCGGACGGGTGGACCTGACTCAGCGGCTTTGCGCCGCCGTTTCCGGACTGCGTTTCTGCCCGACGGTTGCCTTTATCAAAGGCGAAAAGAACCTCGGGGCTTATTCGGCGGGCACTGCAGTGGCACTGGCGTGTGATAAGATTTATATGGCTCCCAATACAGCAATGGGGGCCGTAACGGCTGTCGTGGAAACCGACAAAGGGCTTAAGACGGAAAAAGAGGTGTATGGAGAAGCCATCGGTGAAAAATTCGGCTCCGCCTGGAGAGGATATCTGGCGGCCCTGGCCGAAAAAAATAAGCGCCCGGGTATTCTGGCCAAGGCGATGGAAAATATGGACATTGAAGTGCTGGAAATCCGACGGGGAAATCAAACCCTCTTCATCGAGGCCAAAAACAAACAGCCCGGCGACCAGGTTGTGGAAGTCTTCTGCAAAAAAGGGGAGCTGCTGACCCTCACACCCGAACGAGCCGTCCGCTGCGGAATGGCCGATGGTATCGCAGAAAGCCGAAGCCGCCTGCTGGCCTTGCTGAATGCATCGGATGCGCAAATCCAGGTCAATCAGGACATCCTGAAAGCCCGAGAAGAACTGGAATTGGTCATTAAACGCTTCAACAAACTGATGGAAACCCTCGACCTGCGGTTCAAAGAATTAACCGCCAAACAAAACCCGAACCGCTCGGAAGTTCTCAAGGCCCTGCAGGATATTCTTCGGCAGACCGAATCCTTAATCCGCCTCAAACAGAAGTATCCGGATGTTCCGGTCAGTGAAGAAAAAGTTATCCGATTTCGAAATACCGTAAAAGCCGAGTATGAAAACTTCCGAACAATGCGGTAAAAACAGTCGAAACACAAGATACATGAAATCATGGAGGTGATACTATGAAATCGTGCAGCCGAATTCCGTTTGTGTTCCTTGCAATTCTGATTTCCATCCCGTCCTGGGCGGACACATTCAAACATCGCACGACAGGGGAGACCTTTACAGGGTTTCGAACCCACAGAAAATCCGCCGGAAGGGTCCTCGTTTTCAATGCCGAGAAAAATCAGTCCGTTCCGATGGATTTGAGCGAATATGAAATTACCCGAGACAATCGGGGTCGACGGGATTCCGTTATGCTCATCCGGCTTGAACAGCCGGAAGTCCTGGTTTCGGAAGCCGTCGCTCAGGAAGCGGCTTCCATGATTCTCAAAGCCGCCGACCAGGGGCCTAAGGGGATTATCGTTCAGATAGACCTGCCCGGAGGCCAGGGAGGCCCGATGCGGCAGATTGCCGAGGCGATTACCACCGCCGTGGACAGTACGGGCACCCGTGTAGCAGCGTTTGTGTCGGGCGGCCAGTACGGCGGAGCATTTTCCGCCGCCGCCATTGTGGCACTGGCCTGCGAAAAAATTTACATCTCCCCTACCGCCGCCATCGGCGCTGTAGGACCGTTAGGAACAGCCGGCACAAAGACCAATGATGAATATCTTCAGATGCTCGAAACCTATGCACCGGACAGCTTGTCTTCCTTCAGCGTCTATGCCGCCACATTGGCCCAGCGAAGCAATCGTCCCGAACTGCTGGCACAAGCTTTAATCGACAAACACTTAACAATTGCCGAAGTCAGAACACCTGACGGGAAAACGTCCATTGTGGAAATCTCCCGCCGCCAGGAAAACCAGTCCGTGGTGCGGATGATTGCGGAAGGAATGCCGGAAACCGTACCATCCGGCAGCTCTCCCCTTCGCTCCGTCGGCAAACTGCTTTCTCTGCCTTCCGCAGAGGCCGTTCGCTGGAGATTGGCCGACAAACAGGTCGCCTCTCTCAGCGAAGTGCTTTCCGATATGGGAGTCAGTGAGGTTCCGATTGTCAATGTCGCCGGTCTGTCCAGCACCATTCAACGATTCTCAACCGCCAAAAAGAATCTGGAGCAGCTCCTGGCCAAAATCCAGGCTCAGGAAGACCGGGTCAGCACACTCGAAAATCATCTGAATACACTGGAAGAGATAGCCGTCAAAAGCACTGTAACTCGAGAAGTCACGCGCGGCGGACAATACGAAAACTACCGTCGCGGAACGGTTCGGCTGGTGGATTCAAATCGGCTCTGGGAGCGTTATTATAACGAAAGAGACGCCGGAAACACCGACATTCCCCTTCAGGACCGTTACGGACGCGAAATTACAACCCGAGATCGTTCCGGCCTGCGGGACCGGGAAAGAATAACAGAGCAGCAGCCGACCGGAAATATCCCCGAAATCCGGAGGCAGTTAATCGCCATTACTTCCGAAATGATTGCCGATTATCAGCGGGCCATCGGCTTGGCTCGGCGCTGGCCTGGGGCGCTTCCCGCCGGAATTTCTCTCGAAACGCTCCAGAAAAACCTGCTTTCCGCCCAAACCCTGCTTACGATTCAGCAGCGAAGACTGATGCAGGGATATTAAGGGACATTAACCGAATCAGGGGCCGCAGGCCCTATCTGTCGTGCCTGCGGTCTTTTTAAACAAATAGGGATTGTGCTTGACCATGCAAGGGCTTTCATCTATCCTATCTTACCATCCCAACAGAAACAAGAGATAAAAAGTCCTTTTCGGCCTTCTTTATCCGGGGAGTTTTTTTATGCGAAAAGTTGAAATTTCTGCTCAAAGCAGACTGGTGTTCACGGCGGCTGTCATCCTTCTTTTCGGGTGCAGCCCCCAGCCGAAACCTGCTTTACCCCTGGAAGAGCCGGTTGACTTAAATACGACTATTGGGAATCTGGCGGATATTTACCAGTTTAATGCCATTGAGGTTCGCGGATTCGGCATTGCAGCAGGGCTCAACGGCACGGGCTCTTCTGAATGTCCTCCGGCCTTGCGAAATGAACTGGAAAAATACATTCGCCAGCAGCTGCCCACAACAGGCGGCCTGAGTCCCCGTCAGTTTATCGACAGCCCCAATACTGCCGTTGTGGAAATCACCGGCACCATCCCGCCTCTGGCTGAAAAGAAAGAGACATTCGACCTTCTGGTTTTTCCAATCGACCGAAGCCCCACAACCTCTCTGGACGGCGGGTATGTTTACACAGCCCCGCTGAAAGAACGCAGCACTTTTGTTCGATACGACCAGTATGCCAAAACGTTTGCCACTGCTCACGGACAGCTGTTTCGAAACAAACTGGATGAGGAAAATGCTTCCAACTGGTATCTTTTGGGAGGCGGAGTTGTTGAAAATGATGCGGCCGTGTCTCTGGTGCTTCGCAAACCCTCCTTTACAGCTGTGAATGCCATCCGAAACCGACTCAATGAACGATTCGGGGCCAATACAGCAGCCGCTGTCTCGTCCTCCGAAATCTCCCTGACAATCCCGCTTCGTTATCGAGACCAGAAAGAACGCTTCCTTTCCATCGTTCAAAATCTGTATCTGCCGGAGGATGAAGCCGCCGCGGATCGGCACATCGAAGGGCTCCTGAATAAGTTCAAAAATGAGACCGAAAAATTCAATACAGAAACAGCCCTCGAGGCCGCCGGAAGAAAAGTCCTGAGCCGATTGGCCCCTCTGCTGGCCTCCGAAGACCCAGCCATCCGTTTCCATGCCGCCCGATGCATGCTCAATCTGGGGGACGAACAGGCCCTGCCGGTGATGGAAGCCTTCTGCAAAGACACAAACAGTCCCTACTGTCTGGACGCCCTTGAAACCATAGGACTGACCGTCCGTCCCCGCAAATCGGAACCAATTCTCCTCAGAGCCGCTTCCAGCGAGGTTCCGGCCGTCCGCTTAGCAGCTTATAGACAGTTAGAGCGGATTCAAAGCCCCTCTATTTCCCGCAACCTTGTCGCCGACAGTTTCGTTGTGGACAGGGTCTTCTGCGGCGGACGCCCGCTCATTTACATCTTTCGCTCAGAAAAACCCAAAATCGTTCTTTTCGGAAGTCCTATTCACTGCAAACCGGATATTTTCCTTCAATCTGACCAGACAGGTGTTCTTTTGAATGCTACACCATCGGACCGGATGATTGCGGTGTCGCGAAGGCATCCGGCACGTCCTCGACTGATTGGACCGATTTATTCCAACCGTGAACTGTCCGCCTTGATTCGTACACTTGGAGAAAGCGCTGACACCAGCAGCAATCCGAAAAAACAGCCGGGGCTGGCCATTCCTTATCAGGACATTATCCTTCTGCTCAAACAGTTGACAGAAAACAAAATGGTGGATGCAGACTTTTTGGCCGGCCCTATGACTCAGGCGGGTACTTTCCTGCAGAAAGCCGAGCAAAAGACCGATAATAAATAAGAGAAGGACACCGTTAGACGATATAAAGGACATAAATTGTCGCACAACAAGGCTCCTACAAAAAGGTTCAGACAAGAATGAGATTAGAAAAGGTTGTTATCAACGGCTTTAAAAGCTTTGCCGACAAAACAGAACTCCAATTTACCCAGCCGATAACGGCCATTGTCGGTCCGAACGGATGCGGAAAAAGCAATGTTGTCGATGCCATAAAATGGGTTCTGGGCAGCCAGAGTCCAAAAAGTTTGCGAAGCGGCCAGATGGCCGATGTGATTTTCAGCGGCTCCAGCAGTCGAAAACCATGCGGAATGGCGGAAGTATCCCTGCATTTTTCACAGGGGCAAACCCTCGGACTGGAACAAGATGAACTGACCGTCACTCGACGGCTTTTTCGAAGCGGAGAAAGCGAATACCTTCTGAACGGCAAACCCTGCCGGCTTCGGGATATCCGCAACCTTTTCCTGGACACAGGGGTCGGCGTCAGCGCTTATTCCATCATCGAACAGGGCCAAATCGACCAGCTGCTTCAGGCCTCCAAAGTGGACCGGCGGATTATCTTCGAGGAGGCGGCGGGCATCAGCCGGTTTAAGGTGCACAAAAAAGAAGCGGAACGCAAACTCGAACGCGCCGAGCAGAACCTGCTTCGCCTGGCCGACATCATCAACGAAGTGCAGCGGCAGCTCCGCAGCATCAAACTGCAGGCCGGCAAGGCACGCAATTTTCTGGAATACTCCAACCGTCTCAAAGAGCTCCGAGTGCGTTTTTCTCTCGCCGAGTTCCATAAATTCAAAACCCAGCAGCAAGAGAAAGAACGTATCCTGGCGCAGTGGCAGGAACGCTTTGCGCAGAATACCGCAGAGATGTCCCGGCGGGAGGCAGCCGACAGCGCCCTGCACAGCCAAATCAGCCAAATGGAAGCGGAAATCAGCCGCTGGGACAATACCCTGATTGCCGCCCGCAGCCGAATCGAACAGCAGATTGAGCGAATCCGGTTTTTGAAAGACCGATTCACCGAGCTCCAAAAAAGAAAAAGCCGCGCCGACGAACAAATCCGAAACGCCGGCCGTCAATGCTCGCAATTTCTGGACAATATCCAGGCCCTTCGGCAGGATGTACAGACCGGGCAGGACCGCCTGAACGAACTCAACCGTCAGATGCAGCAACAGGAAGAGCAGATACGCCAGGTCGGCCGAATCTGTGCGGAAATCCAGGCGCAGCTCGATGACGAAAAATCCGGCATTCTGGACATCGTGCGCCGAACGGCCCAGCTCCACAACGAAATCCAGAGTCTGAATCATTACCGAAATAATCTGACCGGACAAAAAACCCGTTTGAGCGGAAAAGCCGCTCAGGCCCAGGAACAGACGGCCCTCTGGCTTACTGAAAAAGCACGACTGCAGACACGCCTGGAAGAAATCCAAAACGTCCTGCAGAAACTCAACCAGACCCTCTCCGAGCAAAAAGCGGCGATGGAAGCCGTAGGACAGGAAGAAACGCTTCTGAGAAAAAAACTCGAACAGCTTAAGGAACAGCGAAGCGGACTGACGGCGGAATGGAAAGTCCTGCGTGAAATGGAGAATCGACGGGAGGGATTGAGCGAAACGGTCAAAACCATTCTCAATCAGCACCGTCGAAACGGACAATCCGGACTGCTGGACGGCGTGCTGGCGGATATCCTCCGCACGGACGTGGAGTATGCACCGGCGGTGGAAGCCGCACTTGGCCCTGCCCTGCAGGCCCTTTTGGTCAACGACACCCGACGGTTTCTCGAAGACCCCTCCATTCACTCCGCCCTGAAAAACCGCCTTCAGGCAATCTGCCTGGACCGCTGCGAGCCCTTCCAGGATTGTCTGGACATTCGGGAGCTGAACGGCGTGAAGGGCCGGCTCATTGAATTCATCCGCTTTGAAGAACGCTATGCTCCGGTCTGCTGGGCACTGCTCGGAAAAGTCCTGCTGGTCGATTCTCCGGAAACAGCCCTGGATTTGGCCGCCCGGCTCGGAAGAGACTATCAGTTTGTGACCCTTCAGGGGCATCTTGTGGCCAACGGAATGCTTCTTTCCGTCGGCCCTGTGAGCCAGTCGGCAGGTCTGCTGTCCCGAAAAAGCAGAATTGAACAGATCGAATCAAAACTTCAGGAGCTTCAGGAGCAAATCCGCCTGCAGGAAGAGCATCTCCAGCAGGCCGACCAGAAATATCTGCATCTGTCCAAAGTCTGTCAGGACCTCCGCACAAGCATCTACGAGGCCTCCACGGAACGCGTGGATGCCGAATCGCAGCTGCGGGTGATGGAACAAAATCTCAAACGGCTGACGGATGAACAGCCGCTGATTCTCGAAGAAATGAAGCAGCTGGAAGAAGAAATTCAGCAGTCCGTCCGGCGGGAACATGAATCGCAGGGCAAACTGAAGGAGCTGGAAGAGCTCAACCGTCAGCGCACGGAGCAAATCTCCGCCCTTCAGAAATCGCTGGAGACCAAAAAAGCGGAGATGGAAAAACTGACCGCCGCCCTGACGGATTTGAAAATCCGGCACGGACAGGCCGCCGAACAGCAAAAGTCCATCCATCAGCAGATTGCCTCGCTGCAGAGCCAGCTTCAGCACAGCCGAATGGTTCTGGAGACCGCCCGAACAGAGCGGCACAGCAGCCAGGAACAGGCCGTTCAGACCGAGCGGATGATTTTGCAGACCGAGTCCGAGCTGAATTGTCTTTATCTGGAAAAAGAAACCGCCCAAAAACAAAGCCGCTCTCTCCACAAAGAAATCAAAATCCTTCAGGCCCAGCAGAAGGAAAATGAGCAGCATCTGCGTCAGAGCCGGCGCCTGCAGCAGGAAATCGAAGAGGCCATTCACCAGATTCAGATGGATTTGGGACAGATTCAGGTTCGGCAGGAAGACCTGATTCAGCGGGTTCGGGAGGAACTCCAGATGGACCTCCAGGCCCAATACGAAACCTTCCGGGAAGAGCAGACCGACTGGGAGGCGGTTCAGGAGGAAATCCGTGTCCTGCGGGAAAAAATCGAACGGCTGGGCCATGTGAACGTGGAAGCCATCGACCAGCAGGAAGAGCTGGAAAAACGGGCGGCCTTCCTCGAAACCCAGGCGGAAGACCTCCGCCAGAGCAAAACACAGCTCCAGCAGCTCATCGAGCGGATTAACCGGGAAAGCCGGGAAAAATTTGCCGCCACGTTTGAACAGGTTCGGATGCACTTCCAGCAGATTTTCCGAAAACTGTTCGGCGGCGGCAAAGCCGATATCTTCCTGGAAAACCCGGAGGACCTGCTCGAAAGCGGCATCGAGATTGTGGCTCGCCCCCCCGGAAAGGAAACGCGAACCATCAGCCTGCTCAGCGGCGGCGAAAAAACCATGACCGCCATCGCCCTGCTTTTCGCTGTCTTTCAAAGCAAACCGTCGCCGTTCTGTGTACTGGACGAGGTCGATGCGGCGCTGGATGAAGCCAACAATGAACGCTTTAACCTCATTGTTCAGGAGTTCAAACAGCACAGTCAGTTTATCATTATTACGCACTCCAAAAGAACCATGAGCATCGCCGATATTCTGTACGGCATTACCATGCAGACGCAGGGAGTCAGCAAAAAAATCAGTGTCCAGTTTGAAAGCATCGAAAACGCTGCAGATACGGCGGTTGCCTGAACGGATGCCGAACCAAAGAGTCTCCAACTGACAATGAAAGAACCAAAATGGAACCCGTAGAACAAATAATTCTGCCCGGCGGTCTGACCGTTCTGGTCCAGCCCGTCGGCGGCGTGGAATCCGCTTCCTTTGCTTTTCTGCTGCCCGGCGGCAGTGCTGCTCTTCCGGACGGCTGCTGCGGGGCTGCTGCGGTCTTGAATGACTGGCTCTTCCGCGGTGCCGGACCTTACAACAGCCGTCAGCTGGTGGAAGAACTGGACCGCATCGGCCTTCACCGTCAAAGCAGCGTCAGCCCGGAATATCTCTTCTACGGCGGCTCCCTCCAATCCGAAAACCTCTTCAGAGCCCTCGAGCTGTATGCCGACATTCTCCTGCATCCGCACCTGAAAGAGGACCTGTTTGAGCCCAGCCGGCAGCTGGCCCTTCAGGAACTGGAAGCCCTCGACGACGACCCGCGCCAAAAGGTCAGTGTCTGCCTGTATGAACGATTCTATCCGGACCCGCTCGGGCGCCCGTGCGTCGGAAAAGAAGAGGACCTTCGACAGCTGACGCCGCCGCAAACCCGAGCCCTCAAAGAGCGGCTGTTTGCCTGGTCCGGGGCCGTTCTGTCGGCGACGGGGAAAATTGATACACACGCACTTCTCAAACACATCGAAAAATTGTTCGGCTGTACCCCCGCCTGTCAGGAATGCCCTCCGGTCCCGCGGGCGGCTGCCGACGGCTATCACCACATCCCGAATCCCGGTGCCCAGGTGCATATCGGTTTTATGACAAAAGTCCCGCCCTGTGACTCGCCGCTTTATTACTCCGTGATGGCGGCCTGTGCAGTACTGGGCGGAGGGATGAGCAGCCGTCTTTTTACGGAAGTCCGGGAAAAAAGAGGACTCTGCTATGCTGTAGGAACCCGCTATCATTCCCTTCGTTCCTTCGCCGGCATTTCCGGTTACGCCGGAACTACGCCGGAGAAAGCGGAAGAAACCCTGTCCGTCATCCTTTCAGAATTCCGCCGGCTTCGGAACGGAATCAGCGAAGACGAACTGCTTCGTGCCAAGACAGGCCTGAAAAGCTCGCTGATTATGCAGAACGAATCCACCTCCGCCCGCGCTTCCCGGCTGGCGGCGGACTGGTTTTATCTGAAACGGGTTCGGCCTCTGGAAGAAATCCGCCGGGCCGTTGAATCCCTCACAACACAGGCTGTTCAGGAATTCCTGGACGGCCCTTTCATCCGGGAATTTACGTTTGTTTCACTCGGCCCGCAGCCGCTTCAGTCGCTTCAGAACAAACAGGAGTCTTGATGCAGTTCCAACACGTCCAGCTGAAAAACGGATTAACTGTCATCGGAGAAATCAATCCCAGCGCCCAGTCTGCCGCCGTCGGTTTTTTTGTTCGAACCGGCTCCAGAGATGAAAGCCCTTCCATCAGCGGCGTATCCCACTTTCTCGAACATATGCTCTTTAAGGGTACGCAGGACCTTTCATCGGTGGAAGTCAACGAGGCCTTTGACCGGCTCGGAGCCAAATTCAACGCATTTACCAGTGAAGAAAACACCGTGTATTATGCCGCCGTCCTGCCGGAATATTTTTCGGCAGCGGTGGAGCTGTGGTGTCGTCTCATGCGGCCGGCTCTTCGAACCGATGACTTCAATGTCGAGAAGAAGGTCATCCTCGAAGAGATTGCCATGTACAAAGACCTGCCGGACTTTCAGGTGATTGATCAGGCCCGACAGCTTCACTTCGGTTCCCATCCCTGTGCCAACAGCGTTCTTGGAACCGAGGAAACCATCGGAAATCTGACAGCGGAACAAATGCGGGACTATTTCAGCCGACGGTACGCCCCGAATAATCTGGTGGCGGCCTGCTGCGGGCGATTTGATTTTGACCAGACGTGTCGGCTGATTGAGCGCCTCTGCAGTGCCTGGGAACCGATGGAAGCCGGACGAAATCTTTCCTATTTTGGCGGAACGGGGCTTCAGAAGCGGCAAACCAAAGCTGGGCTAACCTGTGAACATATTTGTCTGATGAGTCCTTCCGTCTCTATGCAGGACCCCCGCCGGTTCGTGGCCTCTCTTTTATCCGTCATCATCGGGGATTCCTCCGGTTCACGCTTTTTCTGGGCGCTGGTGGACCCGGCTGTCGCCGACACTGCCGTGATGCACTGTGAAGCAATGGACGGAGTTGGGATTTTATCCAGTTATATTCGCTGCCCAGCTGAAAACCGACAGAAAGCGCTCCAGATTGTCCGGAATATTTTTGATGAATTGAAGCAGAACGGGGTTTCGCAAAACGAGCTGACAGCTGCAAAAAACAAAGTGCTCAGTGCAATTACTCTCGAAGCCGAACGACCGATGGGGAGACTTGTAAGTCTTGGTTTTAACTGGATTTATCTGAAATCGTACCGTCCGGTATCCGAGGACGTTCAAGCCGTAAAATCCGTCACCGTTGACCAAATTAACCAGTTCATTCGGGACTATCCTCTCGACAAGTTTACACAAGTGAGCATAGGCCCCGAAGATTCATGAAGAACGACTGAAAACGATTGAAAAACCTGCCTTGCTTTGCTATATTTCCTATTTTGGCAAGTAATTATAGGGAGACGGCAAGATGATACCAGAGGATAATCTGGATGAGGATATTCTTCAGTGCAGGGCGGAAATTCTTCGAGCGCTCGGGAAAGAAGAGAAGGAGGAGGGAGAACCGGAGTCTATCGACCCAGATACACCTCTTGCTGCCTCTCAATCTTACCAAACTGAACCGAATGCTTCTGAAAATCAGAATCCTTCGATTGAAACCGAGCCCGATTTAATGGAAGAGTCCGAAACCATCAGCGAAGATGGGCTTCAAGACTCCTCGTCCGAATCCGATGTGTTGTCCGGCACCGCGGTACGGATGGATTCTCCGGAAACACCCCTGACAAATGCCAACCCGGAAGCTCCCCCCCTCCCGCAAGAGGTTGAAACGCTCAAAAGAGCCCTTCGTGTGCTCAGGGAGCAAAAAGAAAATCTCTCCCAGACGTGCCAGGAACAGGAAAACCATATCCGGCAGCTGACAGAAGAGATTGACCGTCTTCAGAAGACGCTTCAGCAAACGCAGGAAACCTGCTCCATTTTGACGGAAGAAAACAGCCGGTCTAAAACACTTCAGCAGGAAACGGAAACCCTCAGAACCCGCCTTGAGCAGGCACAAGACCAGATCGAAAACCTGAACCTTCTCCTTTCGGCCCTGAAAGAAGAAAACGAACACCTCCGCGAAGAAAAAATACAGATTTCCGAGCGTCTGACCGCAGAACAGCAAATCCGACAATCCCTGCAAAACCGTGAAGCGTCTTTGCAGGAGGAGATACACACGCTTCAGGACAAAACGGAAGCCCTTCAAAAAACTATCAATACCTTCCATCAGGAAATCGAGCGTCTCCGACAGCAGAATGCCTCTCTGGAACAGCAGATTCAGCGGCTGGAGCAAAATCTTCTCTGCCAGCAGGCTGATTCGATGAAGACCGAGACTGCACTTCGGGAAGAGCTGCAGAAAAAAACCAAAGAAGCGGAAAACTGGAAAACGGAATACGAGCGGGTTTGTGAACAGCTTGCAGCCGAGCAGGAAGACTTTGACGCAGCCGTTTCGGAGGCAGACATACAGCCCGATTCGTCTGTTTTCGAGGCGGAAACACACAAAACAGGTTCGTCTTCGAGGCCGCAGGAGACTGTTTGGAAAGAAGACAACGAAGACTTTGCCATCCCCCGCTTTGACCTGTCTGAACAGATTCTTTCCGCCCAGCGAAAAGAGAGCAGCGCCCGCCGTCAGCCGCCGACAGGCACCAGAATTGACCCCAATGAATCCGTTCGCAGCGTGGTGCATCAGTTCCTCAGCACTTCGCCTGCCGAAAAGGCCGACAAATCGGCTCACAGGCCGCAGACCCCTCATTCCGTTTTTGAGCCCGCAGGTCCCGCCGTCAGAACAGACCGGCCGGCCAACGGCGATTCCCTGATTGCCGAAATCGTTCGTCGAGATATTGAACAGTTCTGCCGAAACCATCCCGGCGTTTATATTGAGTTTCCAAGCGGATAAACGCTTATGTTCGAGGCAATCCAGGCCAGCGGATTCCAGGGATGGTTCAATACAATTTTCGGAACAGTCTGGACCTATCTGCTCCTCGTTCTTTTTTTTGCCTCTGTTTTGGTCGCTGTGCTCATTCGCTCCCTTCGTCCTTTTCGTTCCCGAAAAAACATTTCGCAAACCTCCCATCAGACGTTCGGGACATTTCTGCACAGTGAAACGCAGCTTTTTGAAATCCTCAAGAAAGAGCCCTCAAAGCCGAAAACTGTTCTTTTGGCGGCAGCGGGCCTGGAGTGTCTGCCGGTTACCATTCCCATCCGGCTGGCCCTGCTTTCCAGTCAGGCCAAACGCCGCTGTCTGCTGATTGATTTGGACACCAAACGCAACGCCGTCTGGAAGGTATTTGCAAAAACCTCCTCCAACGGCTCCGCCGCTCTGCCGGCGGAATCCGGCATAGACAATCTGTTCCTGATTCCGGCACATTATTTTGACCAAACCCGACAGATGAATCTGGCCCCCCTTCTTCGGCAGGTGAAGAAACAATACGAACTGATTCTGATTAACGCCCCGTATTTGGACGGTCATCCGGACCGCAACATGATTGTTTCGTCGGCGGAACAGGCCTTTCTTTTTGTAAAAGAAGACAGCCAGGCCCAGCGGCTCATTAACCTGTGTCAAAGCCGCAAATGCAAAATCCTTGGTTGTTATAAGCCGCTCGAAGCCCCGCTCTCCGGACGCTCCCCCAGCAGAGAAGCCGCCGCCGCATCCGCAACCCAAACCGTTTTGGAAAGAACCGACCAGAGGCAGTGAGCCGGATAAACTGCCGGAGCCGGCGGATGAGTCAGCAAGGTACAGAGAATCGGCGCCTTTTCTCTTCCGCTGAGCACAACCAGAATTGACCCGGCATTCTGAATAACCGGAACTGTCAGGGTCAGACGGTTTAATCCGTCAGGTCCGCGGACCGCCCGAACGAGGGATTGCCTGTCTGAAAGCACATCGGTTCCGGGAAAAAGAGAAGCAATATGGCCGTCGGCGCCGACTCCCAGCAGAACCAAATCCAGGACCGGAATTTGCCCGGGCTGCAAACCGAAAACCTCCCGCAATTTTTTTTCATAGCCGGCTGCCGCTTCCTGCAAATCGGGTGCCTCCCCCTCCATCCGATAAACTCGTTCTCGTGGAATCCGCAGGGTTTTCAAAAAGGTTTCCGCAGCCAGCCGATAATTGCTGGCCGCATCGGAAGGACTTACGGCACGCTCGTCAGTCCAGAACCAATACACGTTTTTCCAGTCCATCTTTTGGGCGTCGGACGATTGGCTCAGATACTCAAAAAAACGGCGAGGGGTTCGCCCGCCGCAGACAGCGACGGCAAAACGGCCTTTCTCTCTGAGTGTCCGTTCTGCACAGAAAAGAAACTCCGACAGCACCTCCCGGGCCAGCGTTTCTTCATCTGAAGTTCGGACAAACCGTCCGGAAAATTCCGCCAACGCCTGTTTTCGGGCCTCCAGAAATCCCTCCAGAATCGCCGCCGCCGCCACGGCATCCAACCGTTTCTTGCGTTTTTTTCGCGTAAGCTCCATAGCGGCCAGTTTCTCCTGCGCCTCAAAACTGCTCAGCCGCTCGTCAAAGAAAAGAATCGGCAGCGGAAGAGTTTTTTTCAGTTCCTCCGCAAATCGGCGCACCTTCGCCGCGCGCGGTCCTTCCGTTCCGTCCATATTGCAAGGCAGCCCGATGACAATCGCATCAAGTCGATAGGATTCAAGAGCCCTGCGAATCCCGGCCGGGGAGTTTTCAGCTCCTTCCAGTACCGTCAGAGGAGAAACAACCCGTTCAGAGGCGTCACAAACGGCCAGCCCCGTCCTTTTGTCTCCGTGATCAATCGCCAAAAACCGCATTGGAGGGCCTTTGCCGATTACAGATAGTTTGTTTTGCCTTCGCTTTCAAGCCGGCGGAGGAGTTCTTTGAGTCGATGGGCCTGATGAAGCGGACAAATCAGGGTCGCATCCGGGCTGTGGGCTACGATGACATCTTCCATCCCAATCATCGCAATCAAATGGTCTGGCGATTCCGTAGCCACAATCGTATTTCGGCAATCCAGCAAACAATGCTGACCGGCAATCACTGTATTCTGATTGGAATCCGAGGAGATAATGTCGGCCAGGGCTGCAAAAGACCCCATATCCAGCCAGCGGCACGACAGCGGAATCCCGTAAATCTGAGGGGCCTTTTCCAAAACGGCATAATCAATGCTGATTTTCGGAAGGCGGGGAAACCATTCCTCCAAAGCCGAGTCCTGCTCCGGCCCTCCCCAGGCAGAACGAATTTTTTCCAGCGGCTCGCTCGACTCGGGCAGAAACGTCTTCAGATGCTTCAAAATCGTTTTGGCCTTCCAGACAAACATCCCCGAATTCCAGAAATACCCCCCTTGAGCCAAAAATCGTTCCGCGGTTTCCTGATCGGGTTTTTCCCGAAATTCGGCAACTGGAAAAATCCGGCTTTGCCCTTCCTGAATCTGAAGACGAATATAGCCGTACTGTGTTGCTGGAAAAGTGGGTTTGATTCCAAACGTCAGCAGGGCCTCGGGGTGTTCTTTCACGAAACGAATGGCAGTCTGCAGAGCGTCTAAAAAAGGTTCCGCCGGCTGGAGAATATGGTCCGAAGTCACCACCGCCATGACCGCTTCCGGGTCCGCTTTTTGAAGGACCGCCGCCGCCAGACCGATGGCTCCCGCCGTATCACGAACGCACGGCTCCGGTATGATATTGTCTTTCGGCAGTTCACTTAAGTTTTCAGAAACCTGCTCGGCATACTCCGCATTCGTTAAAACCAGGATATTACGGAGGTCAAAAAGCCGATTCAGCCGTTCGAAGCTGTCCCGCAAAAGCGTTCGACCATTCAGGAGTTTGAGTATCTGCTTCGGTCGAGACTGACGGCTCAACGGCCACAGCCGCTGCCCGGAACCGCCCGCCATAATGACGGCAAAATCCATTCGACCTGTCTCCTTTTCCAACCAGCCGACTGAGCGGCTGCCTGGTGTTTTAGCGTTTTACGCGGGCGTTGCCTTCCCAGATGCTCCAAATCTGCTCTTCATCGGCCGGCTGTGCATAATCCGTCAGAAGGGTTGTCGCCAGGGCTCCGGCCGCCCAGCCGAATTGAACCCACTTGGCCGGTTCCCAGCCCTTTAAAATCGCATACAGCAGACCGCCGACAAACCCATCTCCCCCGCCGATGCGGTCCAGCACGGTGATTTCGCGGGGCTCAATCACATACCAGTCATTCCCCTCCGCCATAATCGCTCCCCACAAATGACGCTCGGTGCTGAGCACCTGCCGCAGCGTTGTGGCGAAAACGGATGCGTTCGGGAAGGTCTTCTTGACATTGGAAATCATCCCCTTGAAACTGTCAATCTTGGCGGCAATATCTTTGCCCCCTGCTTCCGGCCCTTCGATGCCGAGTGCCAGCTGGAAATCCTCTTCATTGCCGACCAGGATATCCGAAACCGATGCAATTTCCGTAAAGATGGCTCGCAATTCCTTTTCCCGATTCTTCCAGAATGAGGCCCGATAGTTCAGGTCAAAAGAAATCTTGGTCCCATACCGTTTGGCGGCGCGAGCAAGTTCCAGACAAAACTGCCCCGTCTCCGGCGAAAGCGCCCCAATCAGACCGGACATATGGATAATCTGCACCCCTTCTTTGCCGAACAGACGCTCCAAATCAAAATCCTTCACATTCAGCGTCCGCCCTACCTCGCCGGCCCGGTCATTGTGCACGCGAGGTCCGCGGCTGCCGTATCCGCTGTCGGCCAGATTGAACTGATGCCGGTACCCCCACGGCCCGCCCTGCGGGACTTCCTTGCCTTCATATTCCATATGACGAGAGGCCAGGTCATCTTTGATAAATTGGGCAATCGGGCTGTCTTTGACAAAGGTTGTCAAAACTTTGACGCGGAGTCCCAGGTAGGAGGAAACACTGGCAACATTCGTCTCGGCGCTGGTGGCCTGCATCATCAGCAGACGCGCACAATGCATCGGCTGACCGTTCAGCGGCGTCAAACGAACCCCCATACTGGTTGGAACAACGAGATGATACTGACAACCTTTTTTCAATTCGAGGCCCATGAAAATACCCTTTCCTTACCTAAAACACAGACAATTTTCTACGCCGATGTCTGGTCAGTTTGTACCGCAAAAAGACAGATTCATCAAGTCTTTTTTGACGGGAGAATCGGAAACAGGGACAATCGTTAAGCTGTCTTAACGAAAGGACTTAACTGGCGAAGGCGATGAATAATCGGCCCGATTTTCTCGCCGACAAAATCGACCTCCTGCTGGGTATTGAAACGGCTCAGACTGAACCGCACGGAGCCGTGAGCCGCCGTAAAGGGGACTCCCATCGCCCGCATTACATGAGAGGGCTCCAGAGAACCGGAGGTACAGGCCGAGCCGGAACTGGCACAAATGCCGTACTGATTGAGCATCATCAAAATCGATTCGCCTTCTACATATTCGAAGCTGACATTCAGGGTGTTCGGAAGCCGATTTTGACGGTCGCCGTTGACCATCGTATCCGGGCATGTCGCCAGAATTTTGGCCTCCAAACGGTCCCGAAGGGCCCGAACGCGCGTATTTTCATCCTCCATATATTCGCGAGCTAATTCGGCGGCTTTGCCCAAACCGATAATGCCCGGTACATTTTCCGTCCCTCCCCGCCGGCCCGCTTCCTGATGCCCTCCCAGAATAAAAGGCACCAGACGAACGCCGCGGCGGATATAAAGGACGCCGATTCCCTTGGGAGCGTGAAGTTTATGCCCGGACAGACTGAGCATGTCGATTGTGCTGTCTTTGAGATTCAGCGGAATTTTCCCGACGGCCTGCACCGCATCGGTATGAAATGGTACACCGCGAGCCCGGCAGAGAGCCCCGATTTCCTCAATCGGGAAAATCACACCGGTTTCATTGTTGGCATACATAATTGTCACCAGGGCCGTGTTGTCATCGAGCACCTCGGCCAGCTCATCCAGACTCAGCCGTCCCTGACGGTCAACAGATAATTCATAGATTTCATAACCGTGCTGCTCAAGATGACGGCAGGGACTTAAAATCGCCGGATGCTCAACGCGCGTTGTAATGATTTTTCGCTTGCGCGGATAGGCCGCCAGCGTGCCGTGTATCGCCGTATTGTCGCTTTCGGTGCCGCCGCTGGTAAACAGAATCTCATCGGGCTGGCAGCCGAGCAGCGCGGCAATCCGTTCACGGGCCTGCTGAATCTTCTTGGCTACACGGCCTCCGAAACTATGCATGCTGGAGGGATTGCCGTACCATTGCTCAAAATACGGCAGCATCTCTTCGACAACCGCCGGGTCCACCTTCGTAGTGGCATTGTTGTCCATATAAATGACCGAGTCCATCTTAACTCTCCTGATGGCTGTGAGGCCGCTGAGCGGCATCTGCCTCTTCTTCGACAATCAAATCCGGACTGACATATTCGTGAAGTTTGGCCTCGACGATTTCCTTCATCGTATAGTCGGCCAGTTTGCAGCTGGCACACATTCCGCGAAACGCCACAATCACACGGTTGCCGACCACATCAATCAATTCAATATCGCCGCCGTGAGCCCGCATGGCAGGCCGGACCTGTTCCCCGAGCACTTCCTGAATCAGCGCAATTTTCTGGATATTGGTCAGTTTCCGGGGCGGCGGCTCCGGAGCGGCGCGCAGCTGGCGTACCTTGTCCCCCTGAACTTCCTCAATCAGTTTCTCAATCTGTCCCCTGCATCCGCCGCATCCGCCTCCGGCTTTGCAGTAGTTCGTCACCTGTTCCACTGTGGTCAGATTGTTGTCTCGGACGACCCGGCGGATTTCCTCATCCGTAACACCGAAGCAGGTACAGACAATCTTCCCGCTCTTGACGGCGGGCGGAGCCCCTTTTCCTTTTGAGCGGTAGTAGGCAATGGCAGCCATCAGCGCCTCGTGGCCCATCACCGAGCAGTGCATCTTCTGTTCCGGAAGGCCGCCCAGCCGCTCGACAATATCCTTGTTGGTGATTTTTTCCGCTTCTTCAAGCGTCAGCCCCTTGACCATTTCCGTCAAAACAGACGAAGAGGCAATCGCACTGGCACAACCGAATGTCTGAAACTTGGCATCGGCAATCCGTCCGTCCGGGCCGAGCTTGAATGTAAACGTCAAGGCATCGCCGCAGGCCAGCGAACCGACCTCGCCGATGCCGTCCGGATTCTCAATCCGGCCGACATTTTTCGGATTCAGAAAATGTTCCATCACTTTATCGGTATAATCCCACATGGCTTATACTCCGCTTTTGAACGGATTAACCGTCTTTTACCCTTCCGGCAAAATTTCCATCATTCGCTCAAGGGCTTTTCGAGCCCTGTTTGCTACTGCTTCCGGCACCTCAACGCGGTACTGCATATCCTGCAGTGACCAGAGCAGTTTTTCCAGCGTGATTTTCTTCATATTCGGGCAAACGGCAAACTCGCTGATCGGCACAAATGTTTTCTCCGGATACTTTTTCCGAAGAGTATGCACAATACCTTCCTCGGTGGCAATGATAAACACGTTGGCTTTGCTCTGCCCGGCAAACCGAATCATTCCGCCGGTACTGAGCAGCTCGTCAGCCATTCGGCGGATTTCCGGGCCGCATTCCGGATGGGCCAGTACAAGGGCGTTCGGATACCGCTGCCGGGCTTTTTCAATATCTTCCGGGCTGATTTTTAAATGAGTCGGGCAATAGCCGGGCCACAGAATCAGCGAGCGTCCGGTTCGGTCCGCGACAAATTGTCCCAAATGCCGGTCCGGAACAAAAATAACCGGCCGGTCCTGCGGAAGCCGACTGACCAGCTGAACGGCGTTGCTGCTGGTACAGCAGTAATCACTGAGGGCCTTTACATCCGCCGGAGAGTTGACATAGCAAACTACGAGCGCATCCGGATGCTTCTGCTTAAGCAGTTCCAGCTGCTGGACCGTAATCATATCCGCCATCGGACAGCCGGCCGTAATATCCGGCAGAAGCACCGTCTTTTTCGGCGACAGAATGGCGGCTGTTTCCGCCATAAACAAAACACCGCAGAAGACAATCACATCGGCCTGGGTCTTGGAGGCCTGAATGCTCAGACCCAGGGAATCCCCGACGAAATCCGCAATATCCTGTATCGGTCCCGGCTGGTAATTATGAGCCAGAATCACCGCATTTCGCTTCTTTTTAAGGGTCTGAATGTGTTCTTCAAGTGTGCTCATCTTTTTTGCCCGTCTCAGACCTGGAACGGTTTCGGTTCCGCGTTACATACATGGATTCCGGCTTGGCCACCATCACGACCGCCCCCGGAGGCACCGATTCACGAATCCAGACATTTCCCCCGATCACAGCTCCTCGTCCGATGGTGATATCGCCGAGAATGGTGGCCTCTGCATACACCGTCACATCGTCTTCGAGCGTCGGATGACGCTTGCAGCCTCGAATCAGACGTCCTCGTTCATCCTTCGGAAAACTCAGGGCCCCGAGGGTAACGCCCTGATACAGTTTGACATTTTCCCCGATAATCGACGTCTCTCCAATGACAACCCCCGTGCCGTGGTCGATAAAAAAGCGTTTTCCAATTGTGGCACCGGGATGAATATCAATGCCTGTCTGGCTGTGGGCCCATTCGGAAATAATGCGGGGAATCAGCGGCACCTGCATCCGATACAGTTCATGCGCAATCCGATGGGCGGCTATTGCCGTAATAAACGGATAGCTGATGACGATTTCCTCCAGAGATTGAGCAGCCGGGTCCCCGTCATAGGCGGCCTGGACATCGGTCTTCAGGATGTTTCGAATCTCCGGAAGCCGTATCAAAAGCCGGTCCGTGCATTCCAGCGCCAGACGCGGACAATCGCAGGTCGGGCAGTCCGTCAGACGGCAGTTGTGACGCAGGGCCCGCTCGATTTGTTCCGACAGTTCGCGCCGAACGGCCAGCAGCAATTCATGCACCACAGAAAAGACGGTGGGACGCTTGACGGTTCGTTTGCCGGTATAGCCGGGGAAAAGAATCTCAAACAGGAGGTCAACCACATGGATAATACGCTCCCGGACCGGCAGGTTTTTTATGTCGATAAAGTTAATACCGGAATCGTCTTCATAGGTCTTGACGATTTGTTCGGCAACGGCGTCATAGTTGAATACAGGTTCAGAGTCCATGAGAAATTTCAAAGCTGAGCATATAAATCCGTGGACAGATACCGTTCTCCGGTATCGCACATAATGAAAACGATTGTCTTGCCGTCATTTTCCTTTTGTTTGGACAACTCTACGGCAACATGGCAGGCCGCTCCGGCACTGATGCCGGCCAAAATTCCCTCCATACGGGCCAGCAGACGTGAGGCGGCAAAGGCCTGCTCATTGGTAACAGTTATCACCTGATCATAGATTTTTGTATTCAGGACATCCGGAACAAACCCGGCCCCAATTCCCTGAATCTTATGGGGCCCCGGCTTTCCGCCGGAAAGAACGGGGGAATCGGCCGGTTCTACGGCTATCACTTTCAAATTCGGATTTCTCTTTTTGAGCACTTCGCCGCATCCGGTAATCGTCCCGCCGGTCCCGACACCGGACACCAGAATATCGACTTTGCCGCCGGTATCCTCCCAAATTTCCTCAGCCGTCGTCCGGCGGTGAATCTCCGGATTGGCCGGATTCTGGAACTGCTGGAGAATCAGAGAATTCGGAATCGTCTCCTTCAGCCGTTTGGCTTCCTGGATGGCGCCGGACATACCCAGAGAAGCCGGGGTCAGAACAATCTGCGCCCCCAGCATTGCCAACAGTTTCCGCCGCTCGATGCTCATCGATTCCGGCATAGTCAGAATCAGTTTATATCCCCGAGCTGCACAGACGAACGCCAAGCCGATACCGGTATTTCCGCTTGTGGGCTCAATCAGAGTCGTATCCTGATTCAGGAGTCCTTTTTCCTCCGCCGCCTGAATCATCGATACGGCAATTCTGTCTTTGACACTGTGGCAGGGGTTGAAGGACTCCATCTTGGCCAGGACAGTTCCATACGGTCCGACCATTCGATTCAACCGGACAAGAGGAGTGCGACCGACTGTTTTTGTAATATCTTCATAAATTCGGCCCATAAAGCACCTTATCTGCAGAGGATTAGATTTGGAAATTTTTTGCGTCCTTGTCTTGATTCGTCTGGTCAATCAAATCTTTCAGAGTGCGGGACGATAAAACTTTGCTGATGGCACTTTGAATCTCATTCCAGATTTGCCGTGTCGCACAATCCGTACAGTAGGGAGTAAATTGAGAATGTTCCAGACAGTCCACCGAAGAAATCGGGCCCTCCAGCGTAACAAAAATATCCTTTAGAAGAATTTCCTGCGGCGGTTTGGCCAGCATATAGCCGCCTCTGGGACCTCGTACACTCCGCACCAGGCCGGCGCTCTTGAGCATCGCAATCAGCTGCTCGAGATATTTGTTCGAAATGTCTTCTCGGTCTGCAATCGACTTAATCTGCAGGGGTCTTTTGCCGTACTCGAGAGCCAATTCGAGCATCGCCCGAATCCCATACCTTGTCCGCGACGACAGTTTCATAACATTCTCCTCTATTTTACAGTATTATAGTAGTTTTTCTCTATATACTTGAAAAAACTTTATTTGTGCGGTTAAAAATACAATATTCTGAATTGCATATCAAGAATACGGCCAATAACCGGAATTACCGGACACATTTATACTTATTTCCCCGATTTTGCTTGACAACGGAAGTGTTGTTTTGAAGATTGGAAGGAAGAAACGCTCCGAAAGACAGATTATGAAAATCGCCACATACAACGTCAATTCCATCCGAAGCCGAATCCAGTTAGTGAAAGACTGGCTCAAAAAACACAAACCGGATGTTCTCTGCATCCAGGAAACCAAAGTACAGGATGAGGAATTTCCCCTCCAAGAGTTCAAAGATTTCCGATATGAAATCATAATTCGCGGGCAAAAGAAGTACAACGGTGTCGCCATTTTCAGCCGATTTCCTTTAGAGGACATTGAACAGGAGCTGCCGGGCGACCCGCTCGGCGAGGCCCGTTTTTTGAAAGTCAGAATCGGCAAAATCGTGATTTTGAACACCTATATCCCTCAAGGCCAGGAAGTCGGAACAGAAAAGTTTCATTATAAATTAAAGTATTTTCATCTCCTGAAATCGTATTTTTCCTCCCATTTTCATCCCCAAAAAGATTTCGTCGTCTGGTGCGGCGATATGAATGCCGCCCTTGAACCCATAGACGTTTACGACCCAAAAGGGCTTTGGGGGCATGTTTGTTACTGCCGAGAGGTCAAAGAGGCGTTTGAAGACACCTTAAATTGGGGCTTTATAGACCTGTTTCGTCGCCATCATCCCGAACCCGGACATTATACATTTTGGGACTATCGGATACCGAATGCATTCAAACGGAATTTAGGATGGCGTCTCGATTACATTTTGGCAACCGAACCCCTTGCTAAAACCTGTACAGATTGCTGGATTGATTTGGAAGCGAGGAAGGCAGAAAAACCGAGTGATCATACGGTCCTGGCTGCCGAATTTGCCTTGTAAAAATAAACAAAGTCCTTTCTTGAAAAACTGTTAAAAAAGGATATCTTGTCTAATCTTTGTAAACCTGAAAACCAGAAAGACGATATAATTACCATAGGGAAACCAACAAACGATGGAACGAGACATTATTTGTCTTGAATAAGGTTGGTTTTTCTTTTTGAGAGCCTTGAAAAATATGGTACCTCCCACAATCTCCTATGAAGATTTTCATCATTTGATTGCTCGCCGCTCTGGAGCATTGTTTCGCGCCTCCGGCTTTTTAGTCGCCCACGGCCAGCATCCGAAAATTCTCACCCGGCCCCTGCTGGGCGAACTGCTGTTTCAATCGACCCAGCTGGAGGAGCTTCTGGATGCCTATGGGGCTCGAAACAATTCCAAATGGGAACGTTTCCGTTCTCTGATAGCTGCTATCAAATTGTTCTCTTACGTCAGCTACGAACTCCTTCATATCCAGCACAGTATCCCCGCCTACCGTCTGCTGGACATTGGAGAGGATTTTGAAAAGCATACCGTTGATGCCATCGCGTTTACGGAATCGATTCTGGTCGAAGCAACCCGTCGCCTCCTCGAAGAAGCCAGAAATCTTCACCTGCCGGTACCGGAGGTGGATTTGCCGGAAGAGTACTACAGCGAGAAACTGCCGCCCGGGCGGCTGCCGCATGATTTAGGAGCCCGGAAAATCGATGCCGTCTCTCAAACGATTTCGATGCTGGCGACATCTTTTCTGAACCTCTCGGCGGAATGCAAACAGTCTCTGCCGAAGGAATCCATGAAAGGCGATATGCAGCTGTGCGATTTTATTGGCCCGCTTCGGGAGGACAAGCTGCGCTCTTTTGAACTGCGTTTTCACAATCTTCAATCCCTTTACGACACCTACGTTTCCACCACGGAAACAGAAGGCGTGGACCCGGAAATTCCCGTGCTGCGGGGACATATCAGCGTAGTTCTTCATCTGCTCCGAACGGCCCGGGACTTCGCCCATTACATCGAACGGCATGCCGGTCCTTTCCGGGTTCATCTGCCGCCGGGGCGAAAGCGGCTGGTCGAACCGGAAGTGCTCCTGCAGGTGATGCTGAATTATTCAATTCATTTCGTCGTTCAGTACCTCAGCAGTGCCGAGAATCTGTGCCGGATGATGCTTCAGCGTTATACGGAAATCGGCAGCATTGAAGTACCGGTCCCGCCCTACCGCGGTTTTCACGTTCGCCCCTCCACCCTGATTGCCAACATCGTCCTCCATTACGGCAGTGAAGTGACAATGGAACTGGACGGCAAAAGCTATGACGCCAAGGCCCCCCTGCATTTGTTCCGCGCCAACGAGGAAATCAACGCACACAAGCGGCGCGATATCGCCAACGAAATCATCCGCATGAACCTCGTTCCGGAAACGACAGACGAGGATATCCCTTCGCTGATTCGCTCCATCCTGATGACCTTATCCGAATACAACAAACTGATTATCTATGAAAAGCCGCTTCACATTGAATCGCCGAAAACGACTCAGAATATCCCCCTGCTGAAACTGGTAATGGATGAAATTATCCGGCTGCAGGCGGCCGGCAAAATCGACATTTTTACCGATACAAAAGTCCGCTTTGTCGGAGACAAACGGGTTCTGGCCGACATTGAACTGCTGGCCAAACACGGGTACGGAGAGGACCTCTTCGGCAACAATATCCCCCTTCCGGAAGGGCTGGAATATCTCCGCTACTGCCGATAAAACTACACTTCAGACTCCGGAGATGATTCCTGCGGAGCTGTCTGTGCAGGTGTTTCAGCGGCGGCGGGTTCCTTCGGCTTGTCTTCAACCAGTTCCTCCAGCGGACGGAGCATTTCCTGCGCTTTGTAGGAAGGAATGATATAAATCCAGCCGTCATGTCTGGCGGTAAATGATTCGGCAGCATCCCGTGCCAGAAAGAGGGCTTCGCGCTCTTTGAGTTTTTCTTCAGATTCCGCCTGCTGCTGAACCTGCGGTTCCGGTCCCGTATAACGGGCCGACAGCCGTATATAATATTTGCCGTCCTGTTCCGCCAGACGAACTGTGTATACCAGATAATTTTTCACTTCACAAACATACGTGTTCAGAAATTTCAGCTCCGGCATTTTGGAGGCGGCGGCCACATCATCCGCCCGCAAATAGGTCAGAGCGGAAAAGGTCGTTTTGGCATTAACCTGCCGAACCTGTTTGCCTTCCGGCAGCGGTTCGAGAAGCAAATCATACGAATCCGTCTGGGGCTTCAGGGTATAACTGTGCTGATTGGGGTCAGTCACAGTCACACGAACAATTTTCTCCCGCTCCAGCTGGAGAATCTGGGCCTCGATATAATCCATCGCCCGTGTGGGAATATACGGTTCATCCGTCAGCCGATAGACATTCGGACTGTTAGTCGTTCGAACGGCGCTCACAGGGCGTGTCTGCTCACTGTTTGACTTGGATTCCGAAACCAGCAGACCGGTTATCGGCTTCTGGTCCGCCCCCAGGAACTCCACCCGCCAGCGGGCTGTGTCCTCTGTGACTCCAATCTGGGCATGATTAGCAGGATTGGAAGTAATCAGGGCGTCGGATGTTATGCGGATATCCAGACAGTTCGAAATCAGCGAATTGACCTTGCTCACATGGGCCGGATAACCGTCCTTTTCCCGAATCGTAAAACTGTTTCCGCTGCGGTCCAGGTGAATCGGACCGTCTGCAGTCTTGGATGCCACAACAATCGTCTGAATCCGGTCGAGGTCCAACCCTTCAATCAGCGGAAAAATCGTGACTTTCGGCGGGGTGTAATTGCGACTCAATCGAGAGGAGAGGATTGCACCCGCCGCCGCCAAAACCGCTGCTATCGCCAAAATCGCTACTTTCCGATCGTTCATCGCCGTTGACTCCCTGTCCAACTGGTTTTAAGAACGGTTAGGGTTCTCTCATATGCTGAATGGAATATCTGCGCTTCAGGGACCGATAAACCGCCAGCACCACCGCCGCCGTCAGCACCGCCAGCGGACCAGGCAGCGTGCAGAAATTCCGGATGCGGTTTTTGAGGGCTTCCTTATCGGCCACCTTTTTCATCTTGACGTCGCGCAGCCGCATTTCCGCCTGATGCAGTTTCAGTTCGATTTCCTTCTTCTCTTCGAGAATGGTTTTATTAATCAGCTCCCGTTCTTTGGATTCAAGCGCCCGCAGTTTTTCATTCAGCTGGGTCTCAAACCCCTTGATTTCCGCCATAATCCGGGCCTCTTCCTCCGCTGTCTTTTCCTCAGCGGCCCGTTCAATCCGGTCGACCCGTGTAAAGGGACGCTTATAGCCGCCGCGTGAACGCAGCCGAATTAAATCCGTAGAACCGGACAGCTCTTCCAAAGCATTCAGCACAAACGCCGCATTATTCCCCACGACGGCCAGCCCGAAAATCGTCTCCTGATAAGCCAGCACATCACTGAGAAAGTCCACGTCGGCCACCACGACAACCGCCGTCGGCTGACGGGCTTCGGACAGATGCTCTGAAGCCGGCTTGGTTTCTTCAGACGCAGATTCCTGCTTTTCTTCTTCTCCATTTTTCTCTTGATTGTCTTCCTTCGGAGGCCCATCCGGAAAAGCTGAGCGGAGGGTCCCCGTCACCCGATAGGCCAGAACCTGTTCTTCCGTACCGTCACGGAACCTCCGGAGAATATCCGCATAGTCCGGGTTTCGCAGTTCAAACGGATGCGATATCGTCCAGCTGTTTCCCTGTTTGGTGGTCATCATCAGAGGAACCAGCTCCAAATCCGCCGGCAGATTGGATGAATCCGTCTTTTTCTTCAAAACCCCCGGAAACCAGAACGTCACCTCATTCAGAGCCGCCGTCATCGGCACATTCTTGTTAAAACATCCGTAGGCCGCCGTCAGTTTCTGATACGGAATGATCTTAATCGGGCGTTCATTCGGCGACGGAGACCCGACTCCGGCCAGCATGCGGTCGCCGGCAAACGTATTGGCGGGCATCTCCAGCCCCCAGGCCGCCAGCAAATCATCCAGCGAGGAGGCGGCTTTGTGCTCCATTCCGTACTGCATCATCGCCGGGTCCGGCCGGTCCACCACGGAAAACGGGTCCAATGCAATGACGGCCCGCCCGCCTTTGAGAATATACTGGTCAATGGCATACCGGGTTTTCGCGGAAAGGTCCTTGGGGTGAATCACCAGCAGCAGGTCCACATCTCGGATTTCTTCCGTATCCGTCGGAATGGACCGCACTTCCGCATACAACTCCCGCAGCTGCCGGACCAGGCCCCAGGGCCCGCGCGGCCGCTGTCCCTGCATCCGCATCATCGCCGCCATATACCCGGACACATCATCCCCCATCACGGGCAGCGAGCTGAGAATGCCCACACGTGTCTTCGGCGGGTTGACGGCCGTATCAATCAGATAGGTGATATCATATTCGATAAAATTCTCCCGTTCGGGACTGAAAAACGGGATCGTCTTGGTCACTCCCAGTTCCGTTTGGGCTACCAGACCGAAGAAGAAGCTTTCCTCTTCGGTAATCGAAAACCGCTTCAGTCCGTAGCGGATAGCCGCCAGCTCTTCCTGGGAATAGGGACGGGGATCAATAATTTCCAGCTTAATTTTCCCGTTGGAATAGCGAACATATTCCTCCAGAAGAGCCCGGACATATTCATAATAAGCATTGAAAAAGCGAATCTGGTCCGGAGCGCTGAGGGTGGCTGTTTTGGTGTAATAAAGCCGAAGGGTCAGCGGCTGCTGCAGGGCCTGCAGGATATTTTTCGTGCCTTCCGAAAGGGTGTACAGTTTTTCCTGGGTCACATCAATCCGCCAGCTCCCGAAGAGCCGCTGGACAATCTGAACAGCCGACACGGCAATGACCAGAATCAACAATACGACGACAATCAGACGTATGGTTCGATTCATCAGTTCGCCTTCCTTTCTTCCAGAACATACATCGAGGCATACACCCAGGCCGCAATCAGAATCACAAAGTACGCGACATCCTTCACGGAAATAATGCCCCGCTGGATGGCATCAAACCGGATTTGAAAACTGAGGGATTCAATCAAAGAAAGCAGCGGCGCCGGCAGGGTTCCCGACAGATACTCGAGCGTGGAAGGCATGCCGGCATAGACAAGAATTCCGCAGGCCGCCACGGACAGGATAAAGCTGATGACCTGGTTCTTGGTAAGCGCGGAAAAAAACGCCCCGACGGCCAAAAACCCGCCGGCCATCAAAAAGGCCCCCAGATACCCGGCGGCAATCAGACCCGGGTCCGGCTCCCCCAGATAAAAGACCGCCGCGGGCATCGGAAATGTCAGCAGCAGGGCAATCGCCAGGAAAGTCCATGCGGCAAAAAACTTGCCCAAAACCGCCTGCGGAACCGTAATCGGCAGGGTCAGAAGCAGCTCAATCGAACCGGTCCGACGCTCCTCCGCCCACAGCCGCATCGCCGTCGAAGGAACCATGAAAACAAACAGCAGCGGAAGCATCTTGAAAAAGAGATTTAAATCCGCCTGCCGCACTTCAAAAAAACCTTCCCGAAACGGAAGATACCCCGCAAAAAACAGAAACACCACCAGAAAGACGTATGCAACGGGAGTGGAAAAGTATCCTTTTAATTCTCGTTTGAAGACTGCCCAAAAGCCGTTCATGGTCAGACTCCTTGCCTGTGCGGTTGACAATCTTCGGCCGTTAAGCCGTCTTTTTGCCCAGTGTAATCTTCCGGAAGACTTCTTCCAGCGTTCCGTGATAATCCGCCTGAAGTTTCTGCGGAGTTGAATCGGCCAGAATCCGTCCGCGTGCGATAATAATTGCCCGCGTGCAGATTTGCTCGACTTCTTCCAAAATATGGGTTGAAATGATGATGGCCTTCTCTTTGGCCATTTTTAAAATCAGGTCGCGCACCTCATGTTTCTGATTGGGGTCCAGACCGTCCGTGGGTTCATCCAGGATTAACACAGGGGGATTGTGAATCAGGGCCTGCGCCAGGCCGACGCGCCGCTTGTATCCTTTGGAGAGCGTATCAATGGTCTGATGATAAACCGTGCCGATGGAACACAGCGGGACAATTCGGTCGAGGGCCTCCCGGCGGGCTGCTCCTTTGAGCCCCCGTGCATCACAGACAAAATTCAGAAAGCCCGCTACCGTCATTTCCGGATAGGCCGGCGCATTTTCCGCCAGATATCCTATCGAACGGCGCACCTGCAGAGGCTGCTGGACAATATCATATCCGCAGACTTTGGCCGTACCGCTGTCGGGCGGCAGAAAACAGGCCAGCATTTTCATCGCCGTGCTCTTGCCCGCGCCGTTGGGGCCCAAAAAGCCGAGAATATCCCCTTTCTGAACCTGAAATGAAATACCGTCCACTGCTACAATCGGTCCGAATCTGCGGGTCAATTGCTGAACCTCAATCATCCCTTATACTCCCATTCATTCAGTTGATACAGAATTCACAGAATGGAGCCCGCCGCAGTCAAGCCCTCCAGGTATTCGGGCCCTGTTAACATGAGTCTTTCTTTTTTACATTCCTGAAAAGAAATGTCAACCCCGAAGAAGTTTTTTTAGGCACAAATAGCGGACACTGCCTATCAAAAGGGCTGCCCGGCTCAACCGGACAGCCCTTGGGATTTTCAAATCGGCTATGCCTTACTGGATAGGTAGATTGGGGCAGGTAGCCGCATTTGTACCGGCCCGGCAGGTTGCACTGGGCTGCGTCTGATTCTGGTTCGGCGAGCGGTCGCGCACAAGGATGTAGTAATCATAGTATGCCGTCGAGACATACACAGGCACCCAGTATTCATTCGGCAGCCGCGGCGTAAAGTCCGGATCCACGATACCGGCCACATTGTCCACATTCTGCCAGCCGCTGCTCAAGCTCGGGAAGGTCACACAGACAAATCTGTATTCCACACCGCTCGGGTCTTGAGCTTCCGCCGCCCGCATATAGTGATACCACGTATCATACTGCAGATGGCTGGGCCAGATTTCCCACTGCGCCGGATTCGGTGTCGGCGGGGTCAAATCGACCTCAATCGTGCCGGCCGCAAACACAGCCGACGGCTCGGTCAACGCCACTATCCGCACAGTACCGGTCGAGGTTTCCCGGAAGACCAATCGGGTAAAGACACGATAGTAATACGTCTGCCCCAACACCAGCCCCGTATCTGTAAACCGCCACGGCGTGGTCGTATAGATTTTGCCCGACGGCTGAGACGGGTCATAATCCTGCTGCACAATCGGGTTCGTCCCCGCCGGCAGATTCAGCGGATTGCCCGCCGCATCCGTCTTGATGAAGCAGTACTCAACATGGAACGTTCCCTTTCCAACCAGCGGAGCCGGAACCGCCGGCACACCGGTCGCCTGAACAGCCGTCATCGTAATTGTGGTCGGCCCGGAACCGGCCGGCGGAATCTCGAACTGCGCCGGATTGGGTGCCAGCAGATTGTAGTTGCTGCCCGGCCTGACCGAAGCCGCTGCAGAAGGCAGGGTCACGTTCCCTTTCGGATCGCGGGCATACACCACAAACTCGTACGGCTCGCCCGGATACAGTCCGGTGAGAACCCTGGACGGGTCCGTCGTCCAGACCAGCGGAGTTGTAACAGCAGGATGCGAAACACATTCCACCGCATATTCCAGATACTCATCCGGCCACCAGGCGTCGTGGGCCTGAATCGCTTTCATCGCGACCTTGTCAATCCGATAATCCGGATTCGGGGTCCCGCTCGCCGTTGTCAGCGGCAGCGGGGCCGGCAGTTCAGCCCACTGCATCGGACTGGGCGTCGGCGGAAGCGTATCTTCCTCCAGCCAGCAGACCGCCAGCGAAGCCATATCCGACATATCGACAACCCGGTCGAAGTTCAGGTCCGCTCCGCCGCACCAGCCGGGGGAACCGCAGGGCTGGTTGAGCCACCGGACGCCGAGAATTGCCAAGTCACTCAAATCAATGCGGCCGCTCAAGGCCAGCGAGTTATCCACTTTGGCGCATTCGGTCCGTCGAACAACAAAGTAATGGTAGCCCAAATCCACTTCGCCGCGGTCCAGCACGCCGCTCAGCTGTGTGGTGTAGCCGTCCAAATCCAGATTCCGGGCCAAATCGCTGCCCGCATCAATGCACGGACTGGACGGATTCAGGTAATAGTACTCTTCCGGCAGGACTTCGCGGGTCGGATCGACCGGGCCTTCAAACATCGGATTGGCACTGAAGACCCCAGCACCTCTATTCAGCGTGCTTCCGGGCCGCACATAAATGGAATTGCCGGAAGTGAGAACATTCAGCACATTGGAGTACGACAGATTCATCACTGATGGATACGGCTCCGTATCAAAGCCGGAACCCACCGTGGCCTGCGCTCCCTGGAGAGCATAGTTCAGCCAGAAAATGCTGTCGATGACATCAACTGTACTGTTGTAGCCGACATACAACCCGCCGCCGGTACCCACCGGATAGTTCAGCCGTCCGGTCGCCTGGTTATCCGCAAAGGTGCAGTTTTGAATGACCGGATTGGCACCCCAGAAGACGGATGCACCGCCGCCGTCGCGGCCGGAACTGTTCTGAGCAAACAGACAGTTCTTAATCTTCGAGCTGACAGAGGATACACCGGTCATAAACAGTCCGCCGCCGGAGAAGTCCGCTGCATTCTGCACAAAGACCGTATCCCGCAGACTTAAACCGGTACTGCCGGTATAAATACCGCCGCCCTGCCCGAGGAAGACATTTTCCACCGGAGCCGCAAAGGACGGGCTGTGTGCCACATTGCGGCGGAACTGGCTGTTTTTCACAACCGCCTCATTATAAATCTGGAAGAAGCCGCCGCCCAGATACGCAGTGTTGTCGGCCACGTTGCAGTCCTGAATCAGCGTAGCAGACGCGTTGGCATAGATAGCGCCGCCGTCGCTGGCCTCATTTCCAACCAGTGTGCAGTTGATGAACCTGGCCACGCAGTCGTACTGATAAGCCACCGCACCGCCGAAGGCCACGTGGATGGTATGCGGGTACTGCTGCACGTTCGTATCCGCCCGGTTGTTGGCCAGGACGCAGTTTTCAAACTCGAGCGTGCAGTCGTACATCGCATACACCGCACCGCCGGCGTTGGGGATATCCAAAGCGCGGCTCGGTTCCGGCACATCGCCGAACGAATTGGAACCGCCGACGCCGCTGACGCCGCCGTTACTGCTGTTGCCTTCAAAGACACAGCCGACAAACCGGGCGCTGCTGCCGTAGGCACAGAATACCGCGCCGCCGTATCCGCCGTAGCGCCAATAGGACAGGTAAGCGTCATACGGGTCGTACTGGTAATAGCGATAGAAGTCCTTCCAGCTCTTGTACTTATTGGTATCCAGCTCAAACCACTTGGCGAATATCTCCCAATCATACATCTCCAGGTAGGTGAGCGGGAAATCATACTTATGACCGTTCGTCCAGCCGTCCCAGCCGCGGTCAATCAGCCAGCCGATTTCGACCTGGTCGGAATAATTCCACCCGCCGCCCAGACCGCCGTAGCCGGGATTCGGAGGCGCTTTTCCGGCACCGCCGTTGCCGCCGTTGCCGCCCAGGACAAAGTTGTTGCGGAACGTACAATTCTCAAACACTGCATCGCTGCTGAACTGGCAGGAAACCGCGCCGCCGTAGGCCCAGCCCGGCCAGCCGCCGTCGCCGCCGTCCGGATGCGCATCGCAGCCGGCATTACCGTTGGTGCCGTTTCCGCCCGTCATCGAGTTGCCCTCGAACAGACAGCCGATAAAGCGGACGGAACTTTCTCGCATATCAATCGCTCCGCCTTCCGCAATACCGCCGTTCACACCGTCTTGAGCGCACCCCTGCGGAGTCACACCTGTTCCGCCGTTCCAGTTGCAGCTGACAAAACGGCAGTTTCGAATCGTTGCGGAAGAACGCTGAATAATCAAATTGCTTTGACGGAAGGTAAGTCCTTCAATCAGCGAACCTTCCTTCAGACCAATCAGATAGAGACCTTGCCTATCGAAAATGGTATTTTCCACCGTCTCCGGGTCATCCGGATTGGAACTGCGGATTGTCAGTCTCTTTCCGGCGAAGCTCGCAAAGGTCTCCAAATCCAAATTGGTATTGCTGGTCGTCTGATAAAGACCCGGATTGACAACGATTATGTCTCCGTCCTTGGCGTCATTCATGGCCTGAGACAGTGAATTGTAGGCGGCAGAACCACCCACATACAGCGTCTTCTGCGGACGGACCTTGACCAGCACAACCTTATTGCCGTCAATAACCGCTCGATTGGCCGTATCGGTACTGCTGTCATGAATTGTACCAGACCAGCCGGTAATCACATACCCTGTGTTCACCTGAGCAGTCAGTTCGACAATTTGTCCCTTGTAATAGAAGGGCTGAGCAGGTACTACGGTCACCGTACCGAGCCCGCCTTCCACATAGGCATTCAGCGTATACGTCGGCAGACCGGAGGCAAACGGATAGTGATAACCCAAATCCGCCATTCCCGTATCCGCCGCGAGATCCGCCGGGTCTGTCGTAAACTGGTGCAGGCCGATCGAAGATGCCGTCACAAGACCGGCGTTGACGGCCGGGCTGAGCGTCTGATTCAGATAGCACTTGCCCAACGGTCCAGCTTCAAACCGCGGGTCCGCCCGCAGGGTATCTGCCGGCAGGGAAGCAGTGTAATCCGCTCCGATATGCCCGTAGAACAGACACCGCTGGAACTGGGAGTCCGCCGGGGCATCTTCGGCCACGGCCGTACCGTTGCTGCCGGCCACAATCGTGTGGCTGAAAACAGCCGCACCGTTCGGGCCGATGTAAACAGCGCCGCCGTTTCCGGACGCCCCCACCAGATTGCCCGAGAAGGTGCAGAACTCAATCACCGGACTGGAACCAACCTTGGCGGCAACCGCTCCGCCGGACTGTTGAGCCCAGTTATCCGTGAACAAACAGTTGCTCAGTCGGTGAGACAGAAGGACATCGCCGTTTGTAAAGTTCACAGCACCGCCCTGACCGGTCTGTCCCTCCGCCCGGTTCTCCGCAAACCGGCTGTTCCAGATGTCGGCCTTGGCGTTCATACAGGCGATAGCACCGCCCTGACCTTCCCCGCTGGCCGTCTGGTAATACCGCTTGATGCCGGTCGCCGTGTTGAGCGTAAAGATGCTGTTGCCGATGTTCATCTCACCTTCGGTCACGTAAATGCCGCCGCCGCTGCGGGCTTCATTGCGGACAAATGTTCCGTTCTCGACAGCCAGGTTCACCTTGCGGCCGAACACGGCGCCGCCCAGCAGGAAGGCATCATTGTCAGCAAAGGAACAGCCTGTTATCTGCAGCATAAGCGTCCTGGCCGACTGCGTCGGTGTCGGATTGAAATACATCTCCACGGCACCGCCGCGGCTGGCTGTATTGCCGCCGAACACACAGTCCGTCAGGGTCAAAGAACTGTCAGAACGAATGGCACCCCCGCTGCCCAGCGTATAATTGCCAAAGAAGCGGCTGTTCGTCACCACCGCGCTGGGCGAGTGTTTCCCGAGGGTAATCGCGCCGGCCTCTCCGAGGGATTCCATCATATCGGACAGCAGCGACTCATCCACAGAACGAAGGAATGCCAGTTCATACTCTGTATAGAAATCGATCCCCGGGACTTTCTCATAGGTACCGTTGTTGGAAAACTCACAGTTCTCCACTTCCAGCGTGGTGTAGTCATCACACCAGACAGCCCCGCCCATGTTTTCTTTGAAGAGGCAGTCCTGCAGCAGCAGCCTGCTGGAAGTGCCGACAGCCACAGCGCCTCCGTTTGTGTACATCCGCCATGTCACGGGAACCAGATTGTCCAGCCAGTTCTCGAAAGTATCTTCGAAGGCATAGTTTCCAATGAAGGTGCAACCAATAATATTTGCTTCGGCGTCATTCCCCAAACGAACTGCACCGCCGTCCAGCGGCTGATTCGGATAGACATTTACCGTCCCATCCGCTCCCGGATAAAAGACGTTATAGGGCTGCTGATAAGCCTGACCGGTGCCCGCCGAGCCGCCGGTACCCGGAATACCATGCTGGGCAATATTGTTCTCAAAAATGCAGTTCCGAATCGTCGGCTGACATCCTGTATCGGCGTAAATAGCACCGCCGACACCGTTTCCGTAGGCATCGCCGCCGTTGCCGCCCCAGCTGCCTTTGCCGCCGGTCTCACCGTTGCTGCCGTTGCCGCCGTTGCCGCCGCAGCCGCCCATGGCTTTGTTATTGCGGAAAACGCAGGCTTCAATTATCGGTGAACTGTTGCCGACGCAGGCAATCGCTCCGCCGTAACCCATTCCATAGCCGCTTCCGCCGTGACCGCCGGACTGGCCGTCATTGTCCGGGGCTTGTGCATTTTCAATCGCAGGCCGTCCATTGTTGCCGTCTCCGCCGTAACCGCCCGTTACAGTGCAGTTTTCAAACACACACTTGCGAATCGTCGGCGAACTGCCGTTTGTGCACAAAATCGCACCGCCGTAGCCGTCGCCGAACGCATCCATTCCGCTGTTGGCCCGCGGAGGCGGCAAAGGCGTCTGTTCAATCGGCGGATACGGACCATTCACAATCGCTCCGCTTAAGCCCAGAGCACCAACCATAAAGCCGTTGCGTATCGTCAGGCCCTGAATGACCGTCGAAGGCCCTTCGCCGCTGCGGAAAACAAATCCGCGGCTGGGCTGATAGCGTGTTCCGCCGCAGTCGATAACCGTGGAGGCCACAATCAGCGGGTCATCCGGATTTTCCGACGTAATCACGATGCTCTTGCCCTGCAGGTCCAGCCCTTCGCCGATGCCGTCAAAATCCGTATCCACAAACTCAATCGTGTAGGGAATGCCCGGACGCGGGGCCAGAACAATCGTATCTCCGTCGCGAGCCAGCGCTATCGCTTCCGACAGCGTAGCCACCTGAGAGGGAACGGGAATAAACTTGGGAATCCCGACTTCAAACTCCACAGTCGCGGTTCGGTCCATCCCCACCACGACAAAGTTGACTGCTGCAACAGAAGCATCATTGTTTGTCCCCCGCCACTGCCTGACTCGATAGAGAGACGGGTCATCCGGAACAGCCTCCAGACGAACCACTGTTCCCTGGGTCACCGTAATCGGCGGCAGAACCACCGCCGGTCCGACTTCGTTGAGCACATCATTGGCCGTCCAGGACGCCTTCAGTTTCCCCATCGGATTCACATCCGCCACGAAAACAGAGGCGTTCAGGGTATATGTTTTCACCAGAGTCGGATCGGCATTGTAATGATATCCTATATCCACCCGGCCGCTGTCAGGCTCATGGTCGGTGCGGGTCGTTACCGGGTATCCCAACCGGGAAGCCAGCCAGGCCGCATCGCCCCAGCCGGCATTGATGCAGGGACTGTCAGCCAGCTGCCCCGCTGCAAGATGGCTCAGATAGGCCGTTCGAGCCAGCGGCATTTGTGCAGAGCCGAAATCCACCAGAAGCGGATCCGTCTGAAGATTGTTCGGTCCGTACCACAGCCACGGCTGGATGCCGGGGGCAACATACGTGCCCCGCAGTCCGCCCTGGACAATGCTGTAATCCAGCAGAACCGTCGTAAACGGAATATCCCACGTATCAAAAGGATCTCCAACAGAAATCTGTGAACCCAGAACGGCCTTGTTGTTCCAGAAAATCGAATTGGTCACATCCACAAAGCTGTCATAGGCACTCAGAGCACCGCCCGCACCATATTGCATGTTCGTGGCGGTATTGTCCACAAACGTACAGTTCACCAGACTTACATCGCTGGACCAGGCGGCCTGAACGGCACCGCCGCCGCTGAGAGCCGTATTCTGGAAGAACAGGTTGTTAATCACCTCCTGCGGGCGGTCCCAGTTCAAAGGCGGCCCAATCAATGCCAGGGCCCCGGCATAACCATCCGACTCATTCTCGACAAACCGATTGGACGTGAGCAGGACATCCGAATCAGAAACATAAAGACCCGCCGCACAAATCAGCGAGGAGAAGCTGCTGCTGTCCAGCTGACGCCGCGGCGCAATGTAAACACCGCTGTTGCCGGAGAAAACATTCTCGCTGGCCGTCAGATTGCAGCCGTACACAAAACCGCTGGCCCCCAGATGTCCGGTGTTGCCGGTAAATTGAGTCCTCCGAATCTCCAGCTGGGAGGCATCTGCATAAAAACCGCCGCCGCTGGGCGAAATGTGATTCTCAAAAAGACCATCGGTAATCGAAACTGTATAGCGGGGCGATTGTTCCCCGGCCAGAATTCGGTCAAGGTCCGTACGGTTATCCCACAGCTCCGTTTGGACAATATAATAGAAGTTGACTCGACCGTGATTGATGTATTCGGAAGTAACAAACGTGTCAATCTCTCGCTGCCGATCTCCCGGAGAGTCGCCCTGCGGGAAGAAATTGTTGAAATAAGACTCTTCATAGGGAGTGAGCGAATTGCCCGCATACAAACCGCCGGCAGAAGATTGGACAAAGTGGTAGTCCGCCGCATTTCCGCTGAACGTACAGTTCGTCAGCTGAAGGACCCCCGCTTTGTCCTCGGTGGAAGGCGCAAAATTGCAGTACAGAGCCCCGCCGCTGAAGGCATCGCTGCTGCGGAACACACAGTTTGTAAAGACCATGCTTTCGGGCTGGTCGGCAAAGATTCCGCCTCCAAAGCCCTCATACCGATAATCCGTCGGATTGCTGACATCGGCATATACGCTGTTGCCTTCGAACACGCAGTTTTCAAACACGGCACGGCTGCCTTTGTCGTACAATTCCGCCCCGCCGTGATTGGCAAAAGCCCGACAGTTGGAAATCGTGGTGTTCTTCATTGTCACCACGCTGCCGGCCCCATAGAAGTTTGCACCCGCGCAGGCCCCGGCATTGGGCTTATCCGGGTCTGTCGCCGACAACTGCCTCATGAAAACCGTTTCACTTGAAATCGGTTGATTCGCCCGAGACCAATACCACGTGGCCGGGTCATCCGCATTATTCGGGTCTGACGTCTCGAGCGTTACTTCATACTCTTCCGTTGTTAAAAGGAAACCATAGAATGGATAATACGGACTGTAGAAGATAATCGGATTCCTGACAATCAGGATATCCGTGTACCCCTCTTCAAACTCAATCGGGAACGGAGGATAATTATTCTTAACATCCCACTCAAACCAGGTCCCCCTCAGATAATCCTCAAGGTCTTCCGTATGGGTGTAAGAATTATCGATATTGCCGGTATCCTCCCAATAATAGGCCATATAGTAGAGGTTAGACGGCCAGATGCCGGTGTGGCCGGAGAAACTGCGTCCGTTCACTGACCCACCGCCCCCAAACCGGAACCCGCCGGCCCCGCCGGGGTTGCCGTTGCCGCCGGTCCCGCCATTGGCCCGCACACCTTCCTGAAGAAGATTCCCAAGAGCATCCCTGACTGTCCCCAGCTCATACAGCTTATCCGGAACAAAATAGGCCGGACCGCCGTTGCCGCCGGGACCATTCGGGGCATTTCCTCCCGGACCGCCGTTGCCGCCGTTGCCGCCGGAATAATCACCCCGAAGTTCCACAATGACCCGGCAGTTGTCAAACGTGCAGCCGTCCATGAGGACTTCTGTATTTTCACCAAAGAAAATTGCACCGCCGGCGGAATAGGGCTCTCTTAAGTCACCGCCAACTCCACCAGGACCGCCGCGGCCGCCCGGTCCATCTTTTCCCGCCCCGCCGTTGCCGCCGTTGCCGCCCCGACCGGCTTCTCCAACCTGAACATAACAGTTGGAAATAGAAACATTGTAGAGTTCCGGCTTGCAGTCCGGCTCAAAATAGATCGCGCCGCCCCAGGCACAGCCGCCCTTGCCGGCGTCACCCCCGCTGCCGCCGTCATAACCGGGGCTTCTTTCAACACTATCAGGTACTTCACCTCCGTCGCTGCCGTTGCCGCCGTTGCCGGCATTTCCGCCGACAGCCGCACAATCGGTAAACCGGCATCCATAAATCAAAGGCGAAGAACCCTGAACGGCAAAAATGGCTCCGCCGTAGGCATTCCCGCCATAACCGCCGCGGGCGCCGGGCAAACCGTGCCTGCCCGGACCGACTGCCGGTGCATTTCCGCCATGGGAGCCAGCCTGCCCGATAGCTGTACATCTTTCAAAAATACAGTTGCGAATGGTCGGACTGGCCGGATTAATTTCCCGAAACTCTTTCGGATAGGCGGAAAACTCATCGCGGCTGTTTGTCGGAGCAGGGATTTTTTGCCCGATATAAATGGCACCGCCGTAGGCATCCCGACCGTCCCGGCCTCGAGCATAAATCACTTCACCATTTTCCGAGAAGCTTTCCCAGACAGACGAGTTTGCATACAAATCCGGGTCATCAAACGCCGTAGCATTCCGGATTGTCAGACCGGCAAGAACCGTGTTTCGTCCCACATTGCGGAAGATAAAGGCTCGGCGTTCTTCCCCGGCCCAGAAGTTCCAAATATCTTCACAGTCAATGATGGTCTGACTGACCACATCCGGATTATCCGGATTTAGGCTGCGGATGGTGATGGCCTTGCCGTCCACCAAAATATTGGTTTCACGGTACAAACCCGGATGAATCACGACCCGGTCCCCGGACCGCGAGGCATTGACAGCAATCTGGATGGTTGGATAAGCTGCCGACGGAACATGACGAGTCACGGGCACAGTCGTATAACCGACCGAAATCGGCTCTGAATCAGCGGTAATGGCCTCCGGAAGTCCGCCGCTGCCTCCGCCTGCCTGGCGAACCCGAAGCACAAACCGGAATTCCTTTCCGGCAACCCCGCCGGGAATAACCGGTGTAAAGTAATACGGCACCGTCAGCCAGCCGCTGTCGTAATCATCCGGATTGCCTTCGGAGGCCTCGACACAATCGAAGAAGTATTCCACTCCGTTTTCATCGTACGCCGTTACAGCCTCCATGCCGAGCCGCAGATTGCCCAACGCACGCGGAACCGCTTTCCACCGCGGCGGATTCGGAGCCGGCGGCAGATTGTCCACCTCGACGGCCGTGGTGGTCTGCTTGGCTTCAGACCAGGCCGTTTCATTATAGCGAGTCGATTTATCCCGAACCTTGCAGCGGAACGTGTAGGTGGTTCCCGGCTGCAGAAGAGCTCTTTCGTCAGGCGTATCGCCTAAAATATACAGGGGTTCATCCTGCCAGCCGCTGCTTAAATTGGGATTCTCCAGGCATTCAAAATAATACTGTACTCCGGAAGGATCCGTCGCCGTCTGCGCCTGCATAACGATATGACGCAGACCCGTTGCCGTCGGGACAATATCCCACTGAGCCGGATTCGGAAACGGAGGAATTGTATCTTCAATCTGGACGGAAGACAGGGCTTTGTACAAATTCAAACGCCCTCCTGTTACACAAAATCCGTTCAGAGACGGCAGCGGGTCAACCGAGCCCATCAGAATTTGTTTGACCTCGGCCGCCGTTAATGTCGAAGAAAGCGACCAAAGCAGCGCCGCGGCTCCGGCCACATGCGGACTGGCCATCGAGGTGCCGCTGTAAAACGCGTATCCATCCGGCGTACCGTCTGTATCCAGCGACAAGGGAACAGTACTGAGAATATCCTGGCCCGGTGCAGCCAAATCGACCGTGGTTCGGCCCCAGTTGGAGAAATAAGCCCTTTGGTCATTGCGGTTTGTCGCCATGACGGATACAATCAAATCCAAATCATACCCGGCAGGATAGAAGGGCACGGCATCATTGTTGCTGGCATCGTTTCCGGCCGCCGCTACAAACAAATGTCCGGCACGCTGAGCCGCCATAAGGGCGTCATACATCGCCGGGTTAAAACTCCCTCCGCCATAGGAATTATTGCTCACCTTGACACCTCTCTGAACTGCATAATTCAGAGCCGCAATCAGCGACGAATCATAAAAGACGCTGTGTTCGACATTGTCTATTACAATCTTTGTGCTGGCTTTCAACGCCATCACACGAACATTCCAGTTGACGCCGACAACCCCCCGGCTGTTATTTCCGACAGCTCCGATGGTTCCGGCAACATGAGTCCCGTGACCGTCCTCATCCATCGGGTCAGAATCCCAATCGCCGAAATCATACCCGTAAATGTCGTCAACAAGGCCGTTTCCGTCATCATCCACACCGGGGCTGCCGTTCAGTTCCGCCGTATTGACCCACAGGTTCGCCTGCAAATCCGGATGTGTATAATCAATTCCGGTATCGATAACAGCCACGACAATATTTTGATTGCCGACAGACAGGTTCCACGCTTCGGGCGCATCAATATCCGCATCAAAGGTGCCGCCGGACTGACCGACATTATGAAGCCCCCACAGCTGACCGAAATACGTATCATTCGGGACCAGAGCCTTGGTTCGGATATAATCAGGGCTGGCATACTGCACTCCCGGCGTCGCCTGGAAAGCGATTCGAGCCTTTTGGACATCAACCCCGGCAGGCAATTTCACCAAAGCCAAACCAGGCACGAGGTCCCCCATCATCCGAACAATCGTCCCGCCGCCGGCCTGCTGCACAACCGCCGTCCTTATGGCCGCTGCAGTGGAACTGGTGCCTGTTTCATAAAAGCGCACCAGCAAATACCCGTCCCGATACAAAGGAAGATGGGAAGGGTTGGAAGGATTTTGGAAGAAACCTGCTATGCCGAGAGAAGAAAGGACAAAAAGAACGAGAACAGCCCAAGAAACCTTGCGTGCCATGGCACCCTCCGTAAAGGACCCTTTATTTCCCATTTTGACGGCTTTCCAAAATATTGTTCGTGTATCGTTTTACTCGACTTCGTGAACATCCTCATGATGTACCGTGAGTCCAGACAACACCTTTACCGTATCGGAAAACGTAAAAGGCGAGTTTATCCTACCTTACCAAAATGCCCATTTTTAGTCAAGAAGCTTTGAAAATACACAAACTGAACAACCTGGAGAAAGATGATTTTATAGGACTAAAAAAACCCCCAATCGAATAAGAACAATTTTTGTCCCTATAATCGCAAAATGACCTATAAAAAATGAATTATAAAACCAGAAAATAAATGATGTTTTATCATAGCAATTTTTCTTTTCTTTTTCCAGTTTTTTTTGTATTTTTCCATCATTTCTAAAGTGGAACCACAGATAGCGACCTAATATATCTTTTTATGAAGCTTTTGGTACAAAAATCAGAACTATGCGGGACTGCGGCAATTCCCGGCTCCAAGTCCCATACCATTCGTGCCGTCGCGATTGCTTCTCTGGCCGACGGACAAAGCCGCATCCGCTGCCCTCTTGTCTCCGGCGATACCTTAAGCGCTGTCCACTGCTATCGAACGCTGGGGGCCCAAATTGATACCTCCAGCAACTCAGAATGGCTTGTTCATGGCACCCGCGGAAAAATCTCAAACGAACACTGTCGGATTGATGTCGGAAACTCCGGCACAACCCTGCGGCTGGCTATGGGGTCGGCATCGCTGGCATCCAAAAACTCATCAATCATTCTGGACGGGGATGAGCAAACTCGCACTCGACTCGTGGGAGCCCTCCTGCAGTCCTTAAAAGACCTCGGAGCCGACGGCAAATGCCTGAAAAATAATGGATATGCTCCGATAGAAATCCGTGGTACACTCCAAGGCGGGCAAACTTCGATTGAATGTTTTACCAGTCAATTTTTATCTTCCCTGCTTTTGGCCTGTCCTTTGGCGGAAGGCGATTCACTCATTCGCGTTCCCCTGCTGAACGAGCCGGATTATGCCAAAATGACACTCGACTGGCTGGATCGTCAGGGGATTTGTTACAAAAAGACCGAAATGAAAGAATTTTTCATCCCCGGCGGGCAGAAATACTCTGCCTTTGATGCTCCGATTCCCGCCGATTTCTCCAGTGCTACATTTTTTTTATGCGCGGGGGCCTTAATCGGCAAAGAAATCACCCTGACCGGACTGGATTTTACCGACAGCCAGCCCGATAAGGCCGTGGTCGATTACCTCACCCGAATGGGGGCCCGCATTGAACATTCCTCCGAAGGAATCACTATATTCAAGTCGGCCCTGAGAGGTATCGATATTGATATGAACCGAACCCCGGATGCCCTTCCTGCTATGGCCGTCACGGCTGCCTTCGCAGAAGGTACAACCCGATTTTTGAATGTTCCGCAGGCCCGCAAAAAAGAGACGGACCGTATCGCCTGCATGGCCGCAGAATTGAAAAAACTCGGGGCCGACGTCGAGGAACTCCCGGATGGACTGATTGTCCACGGAGGCAGGCCCCTCCGCTCTACTCACCTGAACGGACACGGTGACCACCGCATTGTGATGGCTCTCAGTCTGGCGGGGATGATGCTGGACGGCCAAACGGTCATCGATACGGCGGAAGCGGTGAATATCACGTTTCCAACCTATGCTTCTTTGATGCAGTCACTCGGCGGACATTTGACTCTTCTGCCCTGAATCATCGAACAAATATTGATTTTTTCTGTAAATCCTCTAAAGTAATATATTTGGTTTGAACAGAAAGGGAGCCAATGAAAACAATAGATTATCGGAAAGACTGGCAGAAAACCAGCCTTCCGGAGCACATTAAACAGATTTTGGGCAGTTGCCGTTCCTTGTGTTTTCCGCTCAATCGAAACGAAATCCTGGATATGGCTACGGGAGGCCAAAAGAGCGGAACCTTTGAAGTGGCTTACGATGTGCCCGGCAAAGGCCGTGTGGTCGAGGCAACCGTGGTACGCTGCAAAAACGGCCTTTCCATCAATTATACGGAACCCTACATGCGGAGAAGAGACCCGGACTGCATGGTGATTGCGGATAAGCGCGAAACAGACAAAGTCCGTTTTGAAGACCGGTTTCAGAGGCCTTTTGAGCCCCTTCGCGAGGAAACCTTTGCGTGGCTGAGCACACAAGACCTGTCTGTGACTTTCTTTACCATCGGGGCGTTCGAAGTAGAAAGCGGACAGGGAGCTATGCTCATCGCCCCCAAAAACGCCGGATTCTTCATCGGCGGGCTGGCCGACCTGCAGGGACTTGTGCCGCCGGATAAAATTCCGGATAACTTCCGAATCAGAAGCGTCATTTACCTGGCGCCGCCTTTCCGCCATACTCACTTCAGCGGAAAGCAGGTGGTTGTCCACAACCGGCTGCCCGGCCTTCACGAAATCTTCTCCTTCAATCTCTATCCGGGGCCCAGCGCCAAAAAAGGCATCTATGGGGTCCTCCTGTCAATTGGAGAAGAAGAAGACTGGCCGACCCTGCACGGCTCCACCGTTCAGGTTGTCACGCCGTATGACAACGTAACAACTATTATGCATGAAGGGGCCAGCGGCGGCGGAAAAAGCGAGATGCTCGAATATGTCCATCGGCAAAAAGACGGACGCCTTCTGCTCGGAACCAACATCATCACCGGCGAGCAGCGTCTGCTGGTCCTGAATCAGGGATGCCAGCTTCGCCCGGTTACCGATGATATGGCGATGTGCATGCCCAACACCATCAAGTCCAACGGATATCTGCTGGCCAAAGATGCGGAACAGGCCTGGTTCGTTCGTCTGAATCATATTATGCATTACGGCACAGACCCCCATCTGGAAAGCATTACGATTCACCCCGCAGAACCTCTGATTTTCCTGAGTCTGCAGGGGGTGGAAAACGCCACGTGTCTTATTTGGGAACATACCGAGGATGCTCCCGGCGTCCGCTGTCCAAACCCTCGGGTCATCCTGCCCAGACGTCTGGTACCCGGCGTAGTGGACGGTTCTGTGGAAGTGTCCATTCGCAGTTTCGGCATCCGAACGCCTCCGTGCACAAAAGAGCATCCGACATACGGAATCATCGGATACATGCATGTTTTGCCGGCGGCTTTGGCCTGGCTGTGGCGGCTGGTCGCCCCGCGCGGACATTCCAACCCGAGCATCACGGATACCGTCGGCATGACCAGCGAAGGGGTCGGTTCGTACTGGCCCTTTGCCGCCGGTCGAATTGTGGACCACGCCAACCTCCTGCTGCGGCAAATCCGTGCTACGCCCAAAGTGCGTTACGTCCTGATGCCCAACCAGCACGTCGGGGCCTGGGAAACCAGCTTTATGCCGCAGTGGATTGGCCGTGAATATCTGGCGCGAAGAGGGCTCGCTCGTTTTCAGCCTCACCAGCTGACTCCCTCGCGATGCCCCCTGCTCGGATACGCGTTTACCTCCATGCAGGTGGAAGGAACACCGATCCCAAACATTTTCCTGCAAACCGACAGACAGCCTGAAGTCGGAGAAGAGGGGTACGACAAAGGAGCGGAAATCCTTCGGCAGTTCTTTGTCAAGGAACTCCAGAAATTCCGTCATCCGGATTTGGATCCGCTCGGCAAGGATATTATCAACTGCTGTCTGGACGGCGGAACGGTTCAGGACTACGAATCGCTGCTGTATGATGTTTTTTCCTGACAGACAGAATTGTAAATTTTCCGAGCTGCCTAAAAACAAAAAAGGTCTGTACACGACAGACCTTTTTTTGATGTAGGTACCTCCGCAGATGCCGTGCGGAATCGATTGAAAGCAACCCTGTATGTTTAGGTGGGCGGCCGTTGCGGAAGTCCGGAACGTCCTGTCAGGCAGGCTTGTCCGATCCTTGCCGACCTGGCCTCCCCGATAGGGTGCATCGGTTCTTTCAAATTAGCGTTTCCGTCACGCACACCGCAGGGGCCAACCTGCATCTTCAACTATAGCAAAGTATCGGTCAAAAAGCAAGTTTTCAATCAGTCAAAAACCGGAAATGAACACAACCTCTTTGCGGCTGAGGGCTTATTTTTGAAGAGCAGAAAACTCTGGAACCAGCATACCCGCCTAATGGAATCCTGCCCGCTGACGTTTTTTGGAAATGGTGAGGACCGAGGCTGACCTTGGATTCGATTTTTTTTCAAAATACCCCCAAGGGGACTCGAACCCCTGTTACCGGGATGAGAACCCGGCGTCCTAGGCCGCTAGACGATGGGGGCAAAAAAATGGCGGCGAGTGGATTTGAACCACTGACCCAGGGCTTATGAATCCCTTGCTCTGCCAGCTGAGCTACGCCGCCTCCAAACAGACCTGTAATATAATCAATCTTGTCCGTTTGGCAAGAAAAAACTTACAACCCCGCCCCGACAATTCAAAATCCTGTCGGCTCCTCCAACCCTTCATATTGGACATCTTCCATCTGATTTTCATCTGCCTCCTCACCGGGCGGTGCTTCCGTATCGGAATCGTTCGATTCGTCCTCCAGAAGAGACTCCCCCTCATTCGGGAGAGTCTGCGGCTCTTTTGAAGCGGTTGACGCATGGGGTTCAGATTCCTGCGGATCTGCCGCGGGCTGATTGGGCTCCAGGACCACAATCTCTATCGTCGGCTCCGGAGCCGAAACAACACCGCCAAGCCGCTGTTCAATCTGCTCAATAGCCAAAAGAAACGGATCGTCCTCTGTAGGAGACGACGACCATCTTCGGGAGGCCTTTTCAAGCGGACCGATAGCGGTTGCATCTCCAAAACGCCCCAAAAAGACGGAAGCCGCCACCTGAGCCGGATAAGGTCCGGACTGAAGAATTCGCAACAGTTCGGGAACATCCCCCGCAGAACCGGCGGCAAAAACCTGATTGAGAATCTCCCGTAAATCGTCAGCCGTTTCCTTTTTGACCTCTTTCATTGGTGCCGAGCCGCGGCCGGAAACAACCGTTTTCGGCAAAATCACCTCAGACTCCATAGGCTCCGGAGCAGACCTTACAAAATAATAAACAACACCCGCAAGCCCCAGCATCAGCACGGCCGCAACCGGCCAAAACCGATGCAGCTGTGACGAAACGCGCTCGGAACGATGGCCCAATCGCCTCCTGTCCGCCTCTTCCAACAATCTGTCCTCTATCATTTTACGCGTTTCAGACGGCAGCGTAAGAAACGGAGAAATCGTGCGAAAAATCTTCTCCAGATTCTTTTCAAACACGTCCAGTCGCAGTTCTCCGGACATCTCTGTTAAAGACGGCTGCAGTTTCCGAACCCAGGCAGACAAAAACCGCCGGAAGTAATACCGTGCCTCCGACAAATCCTTCTCAGAATCTTCCGCAGTCAATGCAGGGGTTACTAACAGCGGCTCCTCCCCATCGATTCGATAATAACGGGACAGCAAAATCCGTCTGTGCGTTTCGTCCATCTCCGACAGCACCGCCTGAATCAAATGAACCGTGAGGGGATTCTCCAGATGCTCCTGCGGAAAATCGCTGTTTCCCAGCCGACTGAGCGAAAACAAAACCTCTTGGGCTTTTGGGATTGCCCGCAACCCCTCGAGGGAAACTGACGGCAAAAAAGATGCAGCCGCCTGCTCCAGCAGCCATCCATACATCGAACACACAGAGGGGTTATACTGCTCAATTCCTGAATAAACTGACTGAAACAGATGGGCTATTTTTTCCTGTGCATCCGAAACGGACAAGCCGGCATGCCGTACAAGCCACGTATAGAGAGAATCCGCGTATGCATAAAACCACCTGCGGAGCGTCCGAACATCTCCGTTTCGCAGCTGCCTGCATTCCGTTTTGGTCCAGCTCTTCCTCAATCTGTCATTCCTTTTTTCTATGAATCGTCCAGATTAAGGAGAAAACGTAAATTTTTTATCCGGTTTATGTCAAAAAAAGAAAGGGCATCCTACAGTAAGATGTCCTTTCTTGAGATTTTTGTCAATTCCCGGGCGCCGGCTGTTGCTGGCTCGGTTCTGCCGTCTGTTGGGTCTGATTGGAGGTCCCTTCAGCAGACCGGCTGCTTTCCCGTTCCCGAATCCGCTGTTCCGCCCGTCTTTGGATTTCCGCCCGCCGCTGCTGAATCAGTTCCAGATTCCGCTTATACTCCGCATTGTGCTTATCAATCAATTTCTGAACGGCCTCGGCTGTTTTCAAAGCATTTTCTTCCTGTGCCAATTTCAAAACGGCCGTCAGCTCCGCAATCAGTTCCTGATGACGGGCCTCGATCGCTGCCAGAGGAGCGGCATCCGCCTGGACTCTCTCCCGAATAGTCGGACGAGGAATAGGCGCATTCGGGTCACTCATACTCACACGAGGTCGAGGCTGAATCGGCTCCCGCAAACGAATCGGACGGGCCGGCCGCTGCCCTTCAGAAGATGACGGCGTCTCCGTTTCCGCCGCTAATGCCCAAATCCCCAATCCAAAAAGCAGGATCGATAGTCCCCAAAACCATCTCTTTTTCATAGGTTAGTCTCCTCAAAGAAACAATCAATTCCTTCCTGGACCGGAATAGAACGAAGTCCTCAGGTATTCCGAAACTTCCGATAGACAAGACCTTCAAAAACCGCCGTAGTTTGGCCTTCTTCATCCGTCACCGTAATCAGATAACTGCCGATTCGGCCCTCCCGATTCCGCTCTTGGGCCTGCGCATAAAGCACCCCTCCGCTGACAGCCTTCAGGTAGGAAATGTTGATATTGACGGCCACCGCAACATGGTCATAGGAGTTGGCGGCGGCGGCAAAAACCGCATCTGCCAGCGTGAAAATCGCCGCGCCGTGAACGATTCCGACGGCATTCATGTGCTCCGGCCGAATCACCAGCCGAGCTCGAGCCGTTCCTTCTCCGGCTTCCAGCAGTTCAACTCCGCACAGGCGGGCAAATGCATCCTTCTGAAAAACCTCCCTGCCTTTTTCCATACGCCCGCCTTTCAACTCTGCGGATATCGTTTACTGCCCGGCTGCCGGGCCCGGCGTCTCCGAATGCACAACCGCCGTTTCTTCCGCCGGCTTCTCTTGCTCGTCTATGCCTTCGAACCGCAGATGCTCCTCATCCTGCACGCTGATGCGGATAACCTTTTTGCCTTTGAATTTCCCGCGCAGCAGGTCTTCCGAAATCGGGTCTTCGATGTAGCGCTCAATCGCCCGACGCAGCGGACGAGCCCCGAACTCCGGATTATACCCCTTGTTAATCAGGAACTCCTTGGCGGCTTCATCCAGCTCCAGACGCAGGCCGTGCTCAATAAGCCGCTTGAAGACCTTGCGGAGCTCATATTCCACAATCGTCTGCAGATTTTCCCGCGTCAGCGGCCTAAAGACAATCACCGCATCCAGCCGGTTCAGGAATTCCGGACGGAAGTGCCGCTCGATTTCCTTATCCAGCAGCTCCTTCATCTTTTCATAGTTCGCCTGCTCCGTCCGCTTGCCGAAGCCGAACCCGGACTGGTTCTTAATCAGCTCAGCGCCGATATTGCTGGTCATAATCAGGATGACGTTCTTGAAATCGACGTGACGTCCGAAGGAGTCCGTCAGACGGCCTTCCTCCATAATCTGCAGAAGCATGTTATACACATCGGAGTGGGCCTTCTCGATTTCATCCAGCAGCAGCACGGCATACGGCCGTCGGCGGATTCGCTCGGTCAGCTGACCGCCCTCTTCATAGCCGACATACCCGGGCGGTGCCCCCACCAGCCGGCTGACGTTGTGCTTTTCCATATACTCGCTCATATCAATCTGAATGAGCGCATCGGCATCGCCGAACATAAACTCGGCCAATGCGCGGGCCAGAAGCGTCTTGCCCACGCCGCTGGGGCCGATGAAGATAAAGCTGCCCATCGGACGGTTCGGGTCCTTCAGACCGCTGCGGCTTCGGCGCACGGCCTTGGCCACAGCACTGATGGCCTCATCCTGAGAGACCACCGTTTTATGCAGCTCCGCTTCCAGTTCGAGCAGCTTTTCGGCTTCTTCCTTCTCCAGACGCGTCAGCGGAACCCCGGTCATTTTGCTGACCACTTCGGCGACGACATCCACATCCACAACGCCGACCTTGTCGTTGTTCTGCTCCTGCCATTGCCGCTGGACTTCCGCTTTCTCATCCAGAATCCGCTGGATATCATCCCGCAAAGCCGCCGCCCGCTCATAATCAGCATTTCGAACGGCTTCATCCTTCTCGGCCTGAAGTTTTTCAATCTTGGCCTCAAATTCCGCCAAATCCGGCGGCGGCGTCATATTCTTCAGACGTACACGAGCCCCCGCCTCGTCAATCACGTCAATGGCCTTATCCGGCAGACAGCGCCCGGAAATATACCGGCTGGACAGCTCTACTGCCTGATAGAGGGCCTCATCTGTAAACCGGACGCGGTGATGCTGTTCGTACCGATCCCGCAGACCGCGGAGAATCTGCAGCGTCTCCTCCTTGCTCGGAGGTTCTACAATAATCGTCTGGAAGCGACGCTCCAGTGCCGCATCCTTTTCCACATACTTGCGGTATTCATCAAAAGTCGTCGCACCGATGCACTGCACCTCGCCGCGTGCCAGAGCGGGTTTTAGAACGTTGGAAGCATCGATGGCCCCTTCCGCCCCGCCGGCCCCTACCAGCGTATGAAGCTCATCAATGAACAGAATGACGTTGCCGGCCCGGCGCACTTCATTAATTACGGCCTTGATGCGCTCCTCAAACTGGCCGCGGTATTTTGTGCCGGCCACCATCATCGCCAGGTCCAGAACAACCAGACGCTTATCCCGCAGAATCTCCGGCACTTCGTGCGAAACAATCCGCTGTGCCAGCCCTTCTACAATCGCCGTCTTTCCGACGCCGGCTTCCCCCAGCAGGACCGGATTGTTTTTCGTACGACGACAGAGAATCTGCACCAGGCGTTCGATTTCCGTTTGACGACCGATCACAGGGTCCAGTTCATCTTTGGCCGCCAGCTCCGTCAAATCCCGACCGAAGCTGTCCAGCGCCGGTGTTTTGCTTTTGGCCTTGACCGACTGAGCGGACGAAGGCGGTATCGATGGATTCATTTTCATCCCCATGGCCGGATAGCTGCTGTTATCCTCGACTCCGGCTCCCAGCAGATTCAGCACTTCCTGTCGAACATCTTCCAGTTTCAACCCCAGATTCATCAGGACCTGAGCTGCTATGCCCTCCGTCTCGCGAAGAAGACCCAGGAGGATATGCTCCGTTCCCACGTAATTGTGATTTAATGCGCGGGCTTCTTCTATCGCATACTCGATGACCTTTTTGGCTCTCGGAGTCTGCGGCAGTTTGCCCATCGTGACCATATCGGGACCGCTCTTGACCAGCTTTTCAATCCCAAGCCGCAGCTTCTTGAGGTCCACATCCATGTTTTTCAAAACATTGGCGGCAACCCCGCTGCCTTCCTTGACCAACCCCAAGAGAATATGTTCCGTCCCGATATATTCATGATTAAAACGCTGAGCTTCCTGGTTGGCCAAGGCCATCACCTTTCGGGCTCTGTCCGTAAAACGCTCAAACATATTTATCCCTCTTGTCTATCGTGTATGTCCGGTTATTGAACAAGTTCTATTATGCACATTTTTCAACGAAAGTCAAAATGGCTTATACGCCATTCGGCAGCAACCCCCTTTCTTAGTATATATAATCTCCATTTTGCGGCTTGTTCAATCAACAAAAAAGACAATTTCAAACTTATTATACACCTTTTCTATCGACTTCTATCGACAAAAAACTTTGCCTACTTTCGTGAAAAGAGAAAAAGGGTGGAAAAGCAAAAGAAATGGAAAAGAATGGAAAAGAAAAAGATAGCCGACAGAACTACTCTTGTTTCTCTTCGAGCAGTTTCTTCAGATAGGCATTTTCCCGACGAGTTGCCTCCAGATCAAAAATCAGATACTTGACACTGATGCGGAGGTAATCGAGAGAATCCTGGAGGGCACAAAGACTGTTTTTCAGCTTTTTCTGGTTATCCTTATGCTGATTGGCGATTTCGAGGAGCTTTTGGTGAGTGGAATCCGGCAAGGCACCCAGCTCACGAACCAATTCCTCGAGTTTTTCTTCAAAAAACTCTTGGTCCATCACGTCCTCATCTCCGAAGCCGTTCTGCATGTTTACCATTTTAACATAACATGCTGGCCTTCATAATACCCTTTTTTACAGGACGAATCAAGACACCCGTCTGTAAAACGCCCGGAAACACAAACTTTTTCCAAACAGAAGTCGGTCTATAGCGTTTATAGGTCTTTTCTCATTGAAAGGGGTGCGCCGTCTTGTCCGTTTTGGAATGAATGCCGAACCGATCCTGGATATACCCAATTTGTCTTCGGAGCTGCTCGAGCCCTTTTTCTTTGAGAAACGGCTCGAGGATTTTTCGGTTTGCCTTATCGTAATACTGCAGCAAAGCAAACTGGAGTTTCTTTTCCCGAAGCCCTTTGGGAATATGAATCGGCTTGCCCTGCGGTGAACAGCCGCTGACAAACATCGCCGTGGAAAGGGTCAGCGGAATCGGCACAAAATCCTGAACCTGCCTGGGTTTCCAGTTTCGCCGAATCAGATATTCTGTCAGCCGAACGGCCTCTTCCGGACTGCACCCCGGATGGCCGCTGATAAAATAGGGAACCAGATATTGCTTTTTGCCTGCCTTCCTGGATATCTCCGAAAACTTTTTTTCGAACTGCTCAAATACCTCAAAAGGCGGCTTATTCATCAAAGCCAAGACATCCGAGCAAAAATGCTCCGGAGCCACTTTTAGATGCCCACCCACAAACTGGCGCACGAGCAATTCAAGATATCGATTATCCCTTAAGGCCAAATCGTGTCGAATCCCGGAGCCCACAACCATTCGAATCGGTCGTTTCTGGCTTTTTGCCCAGTCTTGCAGTGCCTCCAGGAGGCGAATCAGCCGCCTGTGGTCTGCCTGTAAGTGTGGGCACACCTCCGGACAAATACAGCTGCTCCGACCGCAGGACCCGCCCTTCCTGCCGCACCGCATCCCGTACATATTCGCGGTCGGCCCTCCGATATCCTGAATCGTGCCCTTAAAGTCCGGATGGGAGGCAATGGCAGCCGCTTCCTGCAAAATTGAATCTTCCGAGCGGCTGGAAATGAGCTTGCCTTGATGAAAATAAATCGAACAAAAACTGCATCCCCCAAAGCATCCTCGATGGGTGGCAATGCTGAATCGAACCGGCTCGAGGGCCGCAATGCCCCCCTGCTTGTCATACTTCGGATGCCAGCAACGGGTAAACGGAAGGGCATAAACGGCATCCATTTCTTCTTCAGAAAGGGGGTAGGCGGGCGGATTGACGGCCACTGTTTCCTGCCCCTGACTTTGAACCACAGGCCGCCCCATCGGATGGGCTTCTTTTTGATAAATCAGATGGGCTTTCATAAAAAGGCCGCTGTCTGCCCGAAGGTCCTCCCAGCCCGGCAGTTCGACCGCTTCCGCCGGCCGCGGGAGCCCCCCTATCAGCCGATAGGCAAGCCCAGGAATGTCTGTTAAGTCCGCCAACGATTGTCCGGCGTCGAGTCGGCGGGCAATCTCAAGAATCTGCCGCTCCGCCATCCCGAAAACCAGCAAATCCGCCTTGGCCTCAATCAAAATCGAGCGTTTCAGCTGGTCTTCCACATAGTCGTAATGAACCAGCCGCCTCAAACTGGCTTCCAGCCCGCCTAAAACAATCGGAATCCCCTTAAAGGCCTCCCGACAGCGGGCCGTATAAGCCGCCAGCGGTTTGTCCGGACGCAAATCGGTCCGTCCGCCCGGGCTGTAGTCGTCTTTCTTCCGCCGATGCCCCATCGAGGCATACATAGCCAAGCGGGAATCAATGCAGCCGGAGGTAATCCCCCAAAACAGCCGCGGCGGTCCAAATTGCCGAAACGGCTCGACCTGGCGCCAGTCCGGCTGGTCCAGGATTGCAACCCGAAATCCATGCTTTTGAAGCCATCGGCCTATCAGAGACACCCCGAAAGCCGGATGGTCCACATAGGCATCTCCTGTAACCAGGATGATGTCCGGGCGTTCCCATCCGAGGGCTCGCATCTCCTGCGGAGAAGCAGGCAAAAAACGATTGTCTTTTTTAGAACCCATTTTCTCGACACTCATTGACGACAAGGCCAGTTTACTATACCATATCTCCCTCGTCGAGTTCGCTCTTTTTTCGGGCCCGTAGCTCAGCGGTAGAGCAGGGGACTCATAATCCCTTGGTCCAAGGTTCGAATCCTTGCGGGCCCATTTTTCGAGAGAAATCAGCGGGAAAAGCAATTTCTGCTTGAAACAAAAACCGCTTCAAGATAGGATATGGCCAGTCCGGCGGCGTACCCAAGCGGCTCAAGGGGACGGTTTGCAAAACCGTTATTCGTCGGTTCGAATCCGACCGCCGCCTTTTTAAAATCTATCTGTAAAAATCTCTCCTTTTAGAGATTTCCTTGCCTGCAGATAGGAGTTTCCCGGCCTTAGCAGATGCTGAAGGTCTTGTTTTTTTGGAATTTGCGTCAAAAAATGCTGGAAAACCGTTCGAATCTTACTACAATTTCTGGGCATGAAATTTGTTCTGATTGATAAAATTACGGCTCTGAAACCGCGGGAATCTCTGTCGGCCGTGAAAAGTGTTTCGTTGGCCGAGGAGTATCTGGCGGACCATTTTCCGATATTCCCGGTCCTGCCCGGCGTTTTGCTGCTGGAAGGTCTGATTGAATCGGCTTCCTGGCTGGTTCGTCAGGCCGAGGACTTTGCGCACAGTATGATTCTGCTCGAATCGGCCCGCAATGTCCGGTACAAGAGTTTTGCGGCACCCGGAATGCAGATTCAATACCGTGTAGAGGCTCATTCCATTGAGCCGAATGCCAGCAGCTTCAGCGGTGAAGGAATCTGCGGGGACGAGTCTATCGTCGAGGCCAAATTCACGCTGCGTCATTTTAATCTCAGCGATGAAAATCCAAAAATGGCCCGTCTGGACGGACAAATCATAGAACAGATGAAACAACGCTGGAAACTGTTATACTCGGAAACATAAAGTCAGCCCCGGGCCGGCGGCTTTGGGCAGCAAAATCAGGGATTGAAATCTACGGAGAAATCGAATTATGGCAATCAGCCGCGAGGAAATCTTCAAGAAAGTTCAGGATGTTTTGGTGGATGCACTCGGTTTGGATGAAGAGGATGTGACCGAAGAGGCCACCCTGATGGGCGATTTGGGGGCGGAAAGCATCGACTTTCTCGACATTGTGTTCCGTCTGGAAAAAACCTTCAACATCAAAGTCCCGCGTGAAGAGCTCTTCCCCGCCGAAAGTGTGCTGAACAATCCGGAATTTGTCAGCGGCGGAAAGCTGACCGCCAAAGGGCTGGCGGAACTGAAGGCCCGGATGCCTCACACCGACCTGAGCGATTTTGCCAAAGACCCCGACGTCAACAAAATCGCCGACCTCTTTACCGTTGGTGCGATTGTCAACTTCTTAGAGGCAAAACTGAACGGCTGATTCCGCAGCTTTGAAGAACCTTTTGGGCGGCGGGCTGTGTGTTGGGTCCGGCCGCCTTTGTTCCCGATAAAAAAATGCGCTGGATTTGGATTGACAAGTTTCTTGAGTTCGAAAGCGGCAAACGAGCTGTGGCACTCAAAAATGTCACGCTCGCCGAAGAGCACCTGCACGACCATTTTCCGGGCTTTCCGGTGATGCCGGAATGTCTGATGATTGAAGCGATGGCTCAGACGGCCGGCATTTTGGTCGGACAGGCCCGCAATTTTCAGGAAAAAGTCATCCTGGCCAAAATCAAAAAGGCGGTCTTTTACCATTATGTCCGGCCCGGTGATACGATTACCCTGCACGCCCAGATTGAAAGCATCTCCCCGGAAGCCGCCAGCACCGAAGGGGAAATTCGCCGCGGACAGGACCTGATTGCACGCATCAGTCTGATGTTCAGCCATATTGACAAAAACCTGTCGGGAAAACGCTTCCCGGAGGAAAATTTCGTCTTCACCGATACCTTCTGTTCCCTGCTCGACGGATTTGTGCAGCAGGATTCTTCGGAGGGCCGCTCCTGATGGCAGGACGCCGCGTGGTCATTACAGCCGTCGGAGCCGTCAGCCCCCTCGGATTAACCAGCCGTCAGATGTGGGAGGGCCTTCTGCAGGGCCGCTGCGGAATCGGGCGGATTCGTGCCTTTGACCCCGTGAAAATGCCCTGTCAGATTGCCGGCGAAGTCCCGGAGTACAACATCCGCGACTATGTCCCCAAAGCCTATCGAAAAGCCGCCAAACTGATGTGCCGCGACATCGAATTGTCGGTGATGGCGGCCGATGAAGCCGTCCGGGCATCGGGGCTGGTTACCAAGGCCATAGACCCGGAGCACCCGACCCTTCCTTCGGAAAGGACCGGCATTGATTTTGCCTCCGGAATCATCAGCTGTGAACTGCCGGAAATTGCTCCTTCTGTGGCGGTTTCAGCGGAAAACGGGCGGTTTGATATGAAAAAATGGGGTCGGGAAGGCATCCCGACGGTCACCCCCCTCTGGCTGCTCAAATACCTGCCGAATATGCTGGCCTGCCACATCGGAATCATTCACGACATTCAGGGGCCCAGCAACACCATCACCTGCGGCGAGGTGAGTTCGCATATTGCCGTCAGCGAAGGGGCGGAAATGATTCAGCGCGGACACGCCGACATTGTCCTGGCCGGCGGCGGGGAAGCCAAAGTCAACCCGCTTCTGATGGTGCGTCAATGTCTGCTGAAACGCTCCACCTTTTCGGGAAATCATAACCCGCAGGCGGCCTGCCGGCCTTTTGACGCCAAAGCCGACGGTTCCGTCTTTGGCGAAGGGGCCGGTGTGCTGATCCTCGAAGACCTCGATTTTGCCCAAAAACGCGGGGCCGCCATTCTGGCTGAATATGCCGGCGGGGCCTCCAGTGCTTCCGACACCGATGATTACATCCACCTGAAGAACGGAGAGGGACTGGAAATCGCCATCCGGCAGGCCCTCGAAGAAGCCCGCGTCCGCCCGGAAGAACTGGATTTGATTATCCCGCACGGAACGGCTATTCCCTCCGATGACCGAATCGAAGCGGCCGTTTTGGAAAAAATTCTCGGCAGTGCCGTCAGCCGCGTGCCTGTCTGGCCCCTGAAAGGGCAGCTGAGCCATGCCGGCTCGGCTGCCGGTGCACTGGATATGGCGGCCGCCGTACTGGCCATCCGGAACCAAACCATCGGGGCTGCTTTTAATCTGGAAACTCCGCTGAACGGCTGCCGGCTGGTTTTCCCGAAGAAAGCCGCCGCACATTCTGTTCACACCGTTCTTTGCTGCGGATACAGTTTTGGAGGGCAGACCGCCGCCGTCGTCCTGAAGCGATACGAGGAGAAAACAGAATGAAGGAACGGGTGGTCATTACCGGAATGGGACTGGTTTGTCCGTTAGGCAACGATGTCGCCTCCACGTGGGAAGGGCTGATGACTGGCCGGAACGGAATGAACTACACCACGCTCTTTGATGCCTCCACGTATCCGACAACCTTTGATGCAGAAGTCAAAAACTTTGACCTGAAGAAGGTTCTAAAACATCCGCAGCGTCATCAGCACTGCAACCGCGGCAGCTCGTTTGCTCTGGGCGCTGCACAGGAAGCCTGCCGGCAGGCCGGCATTGAAACCGAAACAGACACCCCCGCCGACGGAATTGACCGCCGGCGTATGGGCATCTATCTGGGGGCCGGCGAAGGGGCCATGGACAGCGACGCCTTCTTCACCGCCATTGTCAAGGCCTGGAACAGCCAAACCCAGCAGATGGATTGGGCTGTCTGGACGGATACCAGCTTTGCAATGATGTCGGCGGAACATGAGCTGGAGCAGGAAACGAATATGCCCGCCGCTCATTTGGCCGTCCTGACCGGCGCACGCGGAATCATCCGCAGCTGCCTGACGGCCTGTGCCGCCAGTACGCAGGCCGTGGGAGAAGCCGCCATGCTGATTCGGCAGGGCAAAGCGGATATTATGATTGCCGGCGGGGCCCATTCGATGATTCACCCGCTCGGCGTGATGGGTTTTAATCGTCTGACCGCTCTGTCCACTCGAAACGACAGCCCGTGGACTGCGTCCCGTCCCTTCACGGCGAGCCGAGACGGTTTTGTCCTCGGTGAGGGCGCAGCCATTGTAATTCTCGAATCCCTCGCCTCCGCCCAAAAACGCGGGGCGAAAATCCTGGCGGAAGTCATCGGCTTCGGCAGCAGCAGCGACGCTTTTCGAGTCACGGATATGCACGAAGAAGCTCGCGGGGCTGTGCAGGCCATGCAGGCCGCCATGAAGGATGCAGGCATCAGCATTGAAGACATTGACTACATCAGTACGCATGGCACCAGCACCGCTGAAAATGACTCCATCGAAACGATGGCCATTAAGAAGGTCTTCGGGCCGCGTGCCTATCAAATCCCCTGCAGCAGCCCCAAAAGCCAGTTCGGTCATCTCATCGGCGCCACCGGCTGTGCGGAACTGATTACCTGCGTGATGGCCATCCAGACCCAGACCCTGCCGCCCACGATGAATCTTCACGACCCGGACCCGGCTCTGGACCTGGACTATGTGCCCAATCAGCCGCGAAAAGCCAGAGTGGAGACAGTGTTGAAAGAATCGTTCGGCTTCGGCGGGCAGAACAATGTGCTTGTCGTCCGCCGTTTCCGACCGTAAACTGGTTTGGCGGAAGCTTGTTCCCGGAGAAAAACAATGATCGATATCAAACTGATTCGCCAAAACCCGCAGCTGTTTAAGGACGGAGCCAAGGCCAAAAAGTTTGATGTAGATATCGATGAACTGCTGGCCATCGACGCAACCCTTCTGGACGTCAAAAAGAAACTGCAGGAGATTGCCACGGAAAAAAACCGCATCGGCAAGGAAATCCCGCGGCTGGACGGTGAGAAAAAACAGGCCTGCCTGAAAACCCTCAGCGAGCTGAAAACACTCGAAGCCGAATTGGAACAAAAGGTCAAGGAACTTCAGCCCCAGTTCGATGCTTTGATGCTGCAGGTGCCGCAGCCGCCTGCTCCGGAAGTCCCTTACGGCGAGGACGACACGCAAAATGTTGAGATTCGCCGCTGGGGCACCATCCGACAGTTCGACTTTGAACCCAAGGACCACATCCAGCTCGGGCAGATGCTGGACATTATTGATGTCGAACGAGGCGTCAAACTGGCGGGTACTCGCAACTATTTTCTCAAAGGGGACGGAGCACTCCTTCACCATGCTGTTCTTCGTTTTGCCATGGATTTTATGGTGCAGCGGGGCTACAAACCGATGGTCGTTCCGCTGCTGATGCGGGATGAAGCCATGCGGGGCACGGGATACTATCCGGGAGCGGAGGAACAGACCTATCGAATGGAGCGGGATGAGCTGAATCTGGCCGGAACAGCTGAAGTGCCCCTGACGGCGTATTACATGGGCGAGCTGCTTTCGGAAGATATGCTTCCCGTCAAATTTGTCGCCTTAAGCAGCTGTTTTCGCCGAGAAGCCGGAGCCGCCGGCAAGGACACCTACGGGCTCTACCGCATCCACCAGTTCGACAAGGTCGAACAGGTCATTATCGGGGAAAATGACGAAGCCAAGAGCATCGCCTATCATCAGGAAATCCTCGCCAACTCCGAGGCGGTTCTGCAGGCGCTTAACCTGCCCTATAGGGTTGTGAACGTCTGTACCGGCGACCTCGGACGAGGACAGGTTCAGAAGTTCGACATCGAGACATGGATGCCTTCTCGAAACAGTTTCGGCGAGACCCATTCCGCCAGCCGCTTTTATGAATTTCAGGCCCGGCGGATGAATCTTCGCTATCGAACCGCCAAAAAGCAGAATCTGTACTGCCATACGCTCAACAACACGGTTATCGCATCCCCACGCGTGCTGATTCCGATTCTGGAGCTGTACCAGAATGCCGACGGCAGCGTCACAATTCCGGAAGTGCTTCGACCCTATATGGGCAATCGGGAACGGATTGAACCGAAATCATAATCCTGTGTTCTGAAAAGGAAGGAGAAACCGAAGGAGGACAAAAGGGCTGTGAAAAACCATCGGCCTCAGGCCGACCCGATACGCCTTGAAATTGAGGCCCTACAGAACCAGCTGAAAGAAAAACGCCCTTTTGCAGAGCAAATCCTCCAGTCTTGTCCGCTCCTTCCGGCTGCCGGCGGATTTATGACAGGACTGATTCTCCAGAATTATACAAATCCCCCTTTATTCGTATGGTTTTTCGTCCTGATTTTCTCTGCGGCAGTTTCTGCTTTTACCGGGAAAATCCGCCGGCCAATCCACCGTCTCCAAGTCGTGCTTTTGACAGGCAGCACGGCCGCTTTGGCAGCAGGAGGGATTCGCCTGAAACTTTTCCAGACACCCTCTCCGCTGGACATCTGCCGCAGAACAGCATCCGTTCCCTCGCTGGCGACATTGGGAGGTCGGATTCTGTCTGAGCCGCAGATTGAAGACCGCCGGCAATGGGTTTTTGCCAAATACCAGTGGACTTCGCCGTCCACATCATTCCTTCTGGCTGTTGAAGAAACCCTCACTACGGACGGCTGGCAGCGGGCGTGCGGCACCCTTGCTGTTTCTATCAATCAGTCAGTCCGCACACTCTCGGCCGGTCAGCGGATTCGATTTCACTGCACGCTTCAGAAGCCGCCGCCGCCAGATAATCCCGGGATGTTTGATTTTGCAGATTCCATGGCCGCCCGGGGGATTTTCCTGACGGCCGTCATTCCCGGCATCGAAGCCGTCGAAATCCTGCCGTGGGACAGGAAGGGACGCCGGCTTTCCGCCATTCAGCACTTCCGCAGCCGAGTCGCTGAATTTCTTCGCGCCTGGGGTGGGGAATATGAGGAGTTTTCCACTCTGCCCGATGTCCTGCTGCTCGGGAAACGCTCCGGACTTGATACCAAAATTCAGGCGGCCTTTCGCAAAACCGGTCTGGCCCATTTTATCAGTCTGTCGGGAATGCACGTAGGGATTCTGGCCGGTATTTTCTGGCAGGCGGGACGGCTCTTCGGAATCAGCAAACGCTTCCGTGCTGCGCTGTGTATGCTCCTGCTGCTGGCTTATGCCCTGCTGGTGCCGGCGCGGGCTCCGACGCTTCGGGCGGTTGTTTTTGCTCAGTTTTTCCTTTTGTCCGTGCTGCTCGGTCAGCATCCGCGTCCGCTGAACACCCTGTCTTTAACCGCTCTGCTTCTGCTGCTGTTCCGACCGATGGACCTTTTTACCGCGGGCTGGCAGCTCTCCTATGCTTCCGTGGCCGGCATTCTCTTTTTCTATGAACCGATTTTCCTCAATCTGTTTCGGCTGTTTCTGAACGCCCCCTTTTATCCCGTCCTCTCGGAGTCCCTCGTGGGTTCGTTTGTCTGCACGCTGTTTGAATCTATCCTGAAACTTCTGTCTGTCGGCTATGCCGCCTGGCTGGGAGGCGCCGGCATTCTGCTTTATCATTTCGGCTCATTGACGCCTCTTTCGGCCCTTTGGACGGTTCTGCTGTTTCCGCTGGTCTTTCTGATTCTGCTGACCGGCTTTCTGAAGATTCTCCTTCTGCCGCTGCTGCCGACAGCGGCGGCCGTTTGCAGTATCCTGCTGGACAGAGTGAGCGACGCCTTTTGCAGTCTGACCGTAAAAATCGCCCAGGCAAATCTTTTGTCTTTCCAGACAGGGCGCGTCGGGCTCGGACTGATTCTGCTTTTCTATTTGTGGCTTATCCTGACCCGAGGGCTTCCCGCCGGAACCAAAGGGAAATCCGCCCTTCTCTGGACCGGCACAGCCCTGCTCCTGCTGCTGCCTGCTGCGGTTCGCTTCAGCCGGCACCTTTCCACCGATTTGAAACTGACCTGTTTGTCAGTCGGTCATGGTCTGGCCGTCGTCGGACAGCTGCCCGGCGGCAAAACGTTTTTGTTTGATGCCGGTTCCATCACACGCAAAAATCCCGGCGAACGGATTGTCCTGCCCTACCTGCTCTCTGAGGGAATCGAATCGATTGATACCGCCGTCATCAGCCACGGGGATTTGGATCACTACAACGGCCTGCCGGAAATACTCTCCTCTGTGCCGACCCGGGCGGTCTATGTCAATCCCGGACTGCTTGAGCGGGCGGAGCGGTCGCGCGCCGCGGCCCAAATGAAAACCATTCTCCGGCAGGAAGGTCTTCTGCGTTCTTCGTTGGAGCTGCCGTCCTCTTTAGGAGCCGTCCGGCTGCACCGCCTTTGGCCGACTCCCTCTGTCCTTGAAGACCCCTCCATATCTGACAACAACAAATCCGAAGTGCTTCTGCTCGAATATGCCGGACGGAAGGTTTTGCTTTGCGGCGACATTGAGGAATTTGCCCAGCGGCAGCTCGGTCAGCTGGTTCCGGACTTGAAAGTCGATGTTCTGCTTCTGCCGCATCACGGGTCCGGACGAAACAATCTGCCCGGGTGGATTCGTCAGCTTCAGCCGTCCGTACGTCTGGTCAGCTGTGCACCGAACCGCCTGACTTCGGTACAGACACCGGACGACGGGGCCGCTGACTTTTATACCCCGATACACGGGGCTGTCAGTCTAAGAATAAAAGCCGACGGCACTCTGAGCACCGTCGGCTTTCTCAGTCCGTAAAACAGATTGCCGGCTCTACCGCATATGAACGACAATCTCGACTCGGCGGTTCTTGGCCTTGCCTGCCGCCGTGGCATTGGACGCCACCGGTCGGCTTTCGCCGCAGGCCACCGCCCGAATCTGACGCGGCGGAATGCCCTTGTTGACCAGATAACGCAGTACCGTCAAAGCACGGCCGGCCGACAGGTCCCAGTTGTCCTCCCATAGATTTTTCGTCTTGCGAATCGGGTCGGAATCGGTATGACCGACGACATCAATCTGCCGCCCGGCATAACGCTCTCGAATCACCCGATAAATATGGTCCAGTTCTGCACTGGTTGTAGATTTCAGCTTGGCGCTGCCCGGTGCGAAAAGAATGGTATTTTCCAGTGTTACTGTAATCGTTCCGGCCTTTTCATCCACCGTCACTTCACCCACCTGGAAGCCCGTGGCAGAGGCCGGAGTCGCTTTTTTCTGGGCAATCTGCTTCTGCAGCTCTTCAATGGTCATCTGGCTCTGACTGAGCTGCTGGCTTAATTCGGCCTGCTTGGCGGACGTGCTGTCCAGAGAGGCAACACAGTTTTCATAGAGCCCTTTGAGATTCTGGTGCTCGACTTCCAGCGCTTTGTACTTTTTTTCCCAGTTCGTACAGCCGCTCAGAAAAGCAACCGCCGTCGTTATCAAAACCGCTCTCAACAACACTGTTTTCTTTGCCATACTCGACTTTCCTTTCGCTTCCTATGCGACACTCTTATTCCAACCCGTAGAACCGATTCAGGTAAACCAAAATCCAATCGTGGAGAAGTATAACCAGCAAAACAGCACCTGACAAGAAAGGACCATAAGGAATTTGTCGGCTTTTTCTCGACAGCCATTGATAAAAAGCCCACAGCAAGCCGAAAAACGGAGCAACAAAAAAAGCCAGAACGACCCAGCCGGGTCCGATGACAGCACCCGCCGCACCCATTAGGTGAACATCCCCTAAGCCCATCGCTTCCCGTCCGAAAACCAGCGTTCCGATAATGCGGGTAGCCCAAACGATTCCACCGCCGGCCAAATAGCCGGACAACGCTCCCATAAATCCATTGAAAAGCGGAATTTGCAGCAATTTTTCCCACCCTTCCGCCGCCGGAGAAAACCGCAGAAGCCCCCAGGCCGAAAGACCGCCGATAAAAACCGGCGTCAAAAAGACAATCTCCTTAAGAATCTCACGGCGGTCGTCATAATCCGGGTCTTTCCTGTCCAGATTTTGGTCTTGCCGCTGTTCTTCGGCATAACTTGCCGGAATCCATCCTTTCTTCAGGGCCAGCAGAGAACATAACAAACCCGCTGCCGCCCCAAAGGAAATCCCTGCCCAATTTGGAGAAACAGAAGGGAAAAGTCCCGTATGGATCCCCTCCGGATTGACCTGAATAATCCAGCCGGCGGCCGCCGAACTGAGCAGCCCGACTGCTGTAACCACCCAGCAAAGTGAAAGCGGAATCAGCCACAATTCCAAATCAATCGCCGAGGCCGCCAAGAAAGCAGCCGTCAGCACCATCACATTCACATAAAAAAGCCAGCCGCCGGAGAAAAAAAAACGCTCCAGCGGTCCATCCCCCGCCAGCCCTGTTTCCCGATACTCCCAGACAAAAAACCACAAATAAACCCCGGCAAACAAAACGGCGGTCAACAGCTCAATAATCGGATAGCGGATCGAAATCGGTGCCCGGCATCCGCGGCAGCGGCCGCGCAGCAGAAGCCAGGAAAGCACAGGGATATTGTCATAAAAAGCGATTCGCAACCCGCAGGAAGGACATGATGACGGCGGGCTTACAATTGATTTATCCAGCGGAAGCCGGTAAATCACCACATTCAGGAAACTGCCCACACAGGCCCCGAATGCAAAGACAAAAAGAAGCCAAATCCCTTCCGGCGTCATCCGTTATCCTTCCCTGAGGAGGTCTTCTTACCGCCCGCCTTTGGATTTTTTGGTCGGTTTTTCGGCATCCTGACGGCGAACCAGAGCGGCAACCTTCATCGGCAGTCCGAACAGACGGATAAAGCCGGTCGCATCCGTCGGGTTGTATTCATCACCCATCGTGAAACTGGCCAGCTTCGGGTTATACAGACTCTTCGGACTTTTCACACCCGCCAGCGTCGCCTGTCCCTTGAAGAGTTTCAGCCGCACTGTGCCCGTCACTGTTTCCTGCGTGACATTCACAAACGCATCCAGCGCCTCCCGCAGCGGCGAATACCACTGCCCGTAATAGACCAGCTCAGCATACCGCAGGGCCACCTGCTGCTTGTAATGCATCGTTTCCCGCTCGAGCGTGAGCATCTCCAGAGCCCGATGCGCCGTGGACAGAATCGTCCCGCCCGGTGTTTCATAGACTCCGCGGGATTTCATTCCGACCAGCCGGTTTTCCACAAGGTCCGCCTGCCCGATGCCGTGAAGTCCGCCGATTTCATTGAGCATCTCAATCATCCGCACGCCGCCGACCGCCCGGCCGTTCAGTTTTACCGGAATCCCTTTTTCGAAATCAATCTGGACATAATCCGGCCGATTGGGCGTTTTGGATACCGGACGCGTCAGGACAAACAAATGCTCCTGCGGCTCATTCCACGGGTCTTCCAAGTCCGCCCCCTCATGGCTGATATGCCAGAGATTGCGGTCTCGCGAATAAATCTTTTTCTTGCTCTGCTGAATCGGGATGTTGTGCTTTCGGGCATATTCTACCGCCGCTTCCCGGCTGGTAAGCGTAAAATTCGGGTCTTTCCAGGGTGCAATAATCTTCAGTGTCGGGTCCAGCGCCATATAGGTCAGTTCAAACCGCACCTGGTCATTGCCCTTGCCGGTCGCCCCGTGCGCCACCGCCGTTGCACCGGTTTTGTGCGCCACATCGACCTGATGCTTGGCAATCAGCGGCCGGGCGATACTCGTTCCCAAAAGATATCCGTTCTCATAAACCGCACCGGCCTTGAGCATCGGCCACAGAAAATCCTCCACAAACTCCTTCCGCAAATCGCGAACGATGCACTGCACCGCTCCCGTCGCCAGGGCCTTTTTCTGAATCCCCTTCAGCTCATCTCCCTGCCCCAGCTCGGCGGCAAATGCCACAACGTCATAGCCGTAAGTTTCCTTCAGCCACGGCAGAATTACACTCGTATCCAGCCCCCCGCTGTATGCCAGTACAACCTTTTCCGCTTTTTTCTGAGCCATTCTCGTTTCCTTTTCCTGACAATTCCTTCCTCTTGTTTGAAAAGAAATATTGTACTGCTGGACATCCGCCGGAACAAGTCATTTTTCCGCATCGGAATCCGGCGGAACCGAATCCAGCCCCAGACAGGCCGCTTCTTCCGACGGAATCGGACGCTTCAGGTTCTCATAGGTCTCGCGAACTTCTTTTTGCAGTCGGGCCAAATCAATTGCCTCAACACGACCATCCGCATACAGTACATTTACGCGGCTTTGACCAAATTGAGGATTTTCATAGGCGAGGACATTTCCGGGCGGACAAGAACGATTCTGGCCGGCAATATAAACATAATCCGGCCCCGAGAAGGAATCCGGCTTTGGATAGGGATTCTGGAGCACTTTCGGATTGAGATCCGCCTCCCGAACAAGCGTCTGAAGGTCCGGCGGATACGGCCCGTTGTGCTTGGTTGCATAAACCTGAAGTGCCAGCCAGATGTTTCTTAGGTTTGTCCCGGACACCACCCGTTGAGCGGTCTGCCGACTCTTGTTTACAGCCGGCATTAAAATTGCTGTTCCTGCTGCAACCCCTGCAACAGAGGCCGCTCCGACATCCAGCCCCGGACCGATATAGCGGCTTTGCAGCCCGCGCGAATCCTGAACCATATACCCAACCGAAGGCGGAAACTGACTGATATACGGTTCCAGATTGGGCAGCATCATCGGCAGCAGGAATCCTTCCTGAGCGGCCGCCATGGCCAGCATCGGCCAGACCTGCTGAAGCTGCATCAGCCCCTGGCGAACCTGAAGCGCTGTATCCGCATACGACAGAAAGACTGCTGAAGCAGGATAGACACTCCGGACGGAGGAAAACTTCTCACGGCGGCAAAGTCCGCCCGCCGCCGAGGAATCCTGCAGACGAAGCAGCGTCTCTTTGGCCAGAACCGGATGGGTCGCCACAATCAGTTTGGAATTGCAAATCGCCCAAGAGGGCATCACCTGAGCCAATGCAAGCATCGGATGAACCCAAACGCAAACACTCCCCCCTTCCGGCAAAGTCTGAGTCTGTATCTGGAACTGGTCCGGGGCTTCTTTCTGAACAAAAGCGCCGAGCTGATTCAAAACTTTCTCCATCGTATCGGCCGACTTGATATCCGCCATGAAAACGGTTCCCCCTTGAGGCACCTGAGAAACGGTATAAGCCGGCATTAGATACCCCAGCACCGGACCGGTCAAGTTGTCCAAAAGGTCCCGGCGTATGGAAAAACCGGTCTGTTCTTCCGCCCCACTCAGCGATTCGCAGAACTCCTGATAATCCTCCTCAGAGAGCACACTTTTGAGGAAATTGTGCATCCCGTCATACAGCCCTGCCCAGGAAAGAGAAAAGGCAAACGCCTCAAAGGCCCGCTCATCCGCCGCACACAAAACATCCGTTTTGACCGTCCCCAGATTCGACAGAAGCCCGCCGGAGCCGCCGTCTATCATCAGTCGTGATTCACTGCCGAAATTCTTCCCTTCGAAACCGGCGCACATCACGAACCGCCGCACTCTGTCCAGACCGGTCTGAGAAAGAATTTTCGCAAAGGTTTCCGCGTCTTCTCCGCTTCTCTCTGTCTGAAGACGGGCTCGGACTTTCGAAAAGAACAGGGCAAAATCACCATAGAGCACCAAGGCCTCTGTCCGTTCTGAAAAGCCCGACAAAGGATTCCGGTCAGACAAAGTCTGCCCCTTGCCGAATGTTTTGAGCAGCCGTCCCTGCGGGTCATTGAACGCCGCTGCCAAAACGGTATCCAGCCACGTCCAGTAAAAGAACTTCTCATAGGACTCCGCAATCGTCCAGACCCCGGTTCCTTCCAGCGGAACGGCAAAAGGGGTAAAGTGCAGTTCGCGGAATGCCTCCGTCAGAGCAGCTTCAAATTTCGCCTTATCCGCTCCGGCCTGCAAAACAAAAAACACGGAGACCTCCGCCGGGTCCTCTGAGCCGCTGCAGACACCGATGGCAAGCGGTTTTCGCAGACTCAGCTGGACCAGATTCAGCAGGCAATCCGTGCGACGGATGGCGTTCGGATCCTCCGAAGCGGCCCGATTCCTGATTGCATGAAGAATCGCCTGATAAAAGGCCTGAACCTGCGGATCCTTCCAGATTTGCCCCAGATAACTTTGCTCAAAGGCCGGTGTCAGCGACTCGGTTCCGCTCCAGGCCGCCGCAAAAAGCGTGTCGGCAGGCAGCTTGCCCATCCACTCCGCCGCCGCTCCGGCGGAAACCTCCCTGACGGACAAGGAAAAAACAACGACAGACAGCAAGACCGTCCCAAAACACTCCTTCGCCCTCATAATATCCTCCTGACTCACCTTGTTTTTTTAAAACTGTTCTCCAACGCTGCGGCTATCTTACCCTCCCGGCGGGATGGAGGCAATCCAAAACAATCTGCCGAATCCGTTCAGAATCCGGCTCCACGCCCGTCAGGTGCCGATACTGCACAACGGCCTGTCGGATAAACATTTCCGCCCCGTTGACCACCCGTGCGCCGGCGGCCTTGGCCTCCCGCAGAAACCGGGTTTCCAGCGGCACATACACCGTATCAAACGCCACTGTATCCGGTCCGAACACCTCCGCCGGCACCGGCGTGGAATCTGTGTTGGGGGCCATTCCCAAACTGGTGCAGTTGACGAAAATTCTGGCCCGGCTGTTGCGAATCTCCTCCAGCGGCGCCGCCCGACAGCCGAACTCCTCCGCCAAGGCGTGGGCCTTTTCCAGCGTTCGGTTATACACCGTCACCCGGCATCCGGCATCCATCAGCCCGACAATGACCGCCCGGGCCGCTCCGCCGGCTCCGATAACGGCCGCTTCCTGATTCCGCAGCTGTCTTTTTTCAATTCCGAGCGTTTCCATCAGGGCGTCCAAGGCCCCTGCACAATCTGTGTTATAAGCACTCAACAGACCGTTATGGCCGATTTTGACCGTGTTGGCCGCTCCTATCCGCTCCGCCAGCGGCTCCAGATATCCCCCTTCCCGATGCACAAACTCCATCGCCGCGCTCTTATGCGGCAGTGTGACCCCAACCCCACGAAAATCCAGCCAGGGACGCTGAAGTATTGACTGAAGAAAAAGACTGAATTCCGCCTGTCCCCCTCCCACCTCCAGCGGCAGATGCAGGGCGTTGCGGCCCTGGGCTTCAAAACAGCCGTTATACACCGCCGGGCTCAGCGAATGCCCAATCGGATTTCCGATGATTCCATACAGTTCAGTTTGCTGATTGAGGGCATCCCACCGATACAGCGTCTTCATTTTGCGAACTGGAATCTGTCCGGGTGCCGCCGACGTTCCCTCCTCCGGGCAGGCAAAGGTCAGAAAGCCGCCGAGTTTCTTCGCCAAAATCCGCGTAATCATCCCCGCCTGGCCCATAGCAAAAACAACCAAATCCTCCTTCTCCTGATACAGCAGGTCCATCGCCTCAAAGCAATCGTTGATATGGCGGGCCGTATAAACCAATTTCACAACTGCTTCCGGACACAGGGTGCGCATGGCTTCATAACGAGCCGTTAAATCCTCAAAAGGACCGTGAAAATCGTGAGCGGAAAGAATCAGACGGCACGCCCGGAAACGGCGCAAAGCCGCCGTGAGCATCTCCTGAACACCGGGCTGAAGATACTGAGCAAATTCCCAATCAATAAAATCCGCTCCCGCCTCCATCGCCGCTGTCAGCACCTTCAGACGGTTCTCCGTCGGCCAGTCCGCCGAACCGCCTTCTGAAATATGCCGGCATGTCGCAATTACGGGCAGCCCTTTTTGCTTTACAAAACGCACCAAATCGGCGGCTGCCGCCTCGGTCTGATTTTTCAAAAAGTCCAGACGCAGTTCAATCGCTTCCGCCCCCTGACAGACCGACCGGTCAATCTGCTCCCGGGCTTCTGCTGCATTGTTTGCCGAAATAGAAACCGCCAGTATTGTCATACACAATGACAATAACCGGCGGTTGTGCAAAATTCAAGACAAAACAGAGCCGATAAGCCCCCGCCTGTTTGTTTACTGCTGCGGCGGATATTTTACCGTGCAGCCGTATGCCTTGGTTTCTTTTACAGGCGGTTCTTTTCCGGCCAGCAGAGCATCCAGGGCCTGCTCTACATAATTGACGTACTTTTCATTGTCGGGGACCTTGCCCAAAGGAGCATTGTCAATCGCCCCCTGATAGGCAATATGCCCTTTCAAATCGATGATGTACATATGCGGCGTATGCGTTGCCTTATACAGTCGCCCTACATGACCGGTCGGATCCGCCAGAATCGGATGCTTCAGCTGGTGCTCTTTGGCCCAGGCCTTGTGGTCTTCCGGCTTGGCATAATGCGTGCTGTTGATTGTCAGCCACACTACCTTTTTCTCCGGTTCGCCTTCTTTGGCGTTTACATATTTGTCAATCAGCTTGGCGAATGTCTTATTCTGGTAATGCGGCTTGACAAACGGACAGTCCCAGTTGGCCCATTCGAGCACGACAATCTTTTTGCCCACAAAATCTGACAGCTTAACATCTTTGCCGTCCAAATCTTTCAAAACAAAATCGGGAGCGGCACCCGGGCACTTTTCTGACCCGCACTGATGGCCTTCCGCTGCTTTCTGAGGATCATCCCCAGCCCAAACCCCCTGAACGGCCCAGAACGCCAGAGCAGCGGCGGCCGCTGTCGCCAAAATGTTCTTATAGGTCACCATGATATGCTCCTTTCCAAAATTTCCTCTTTGACAAAAAAACTGTACTTCATTACGGTAATCAAAAAAATATACGTCGAAAACGGATGGAAAGATTAGTTTTCTTAGATTTACCCCTGAAATTTCCTATGAAACCGATGAAAAAGAAACAATGCAGCGTCCTTGTGTTCAGCCTGATTTTTATCTCCATATTTCCCATATTAACATCCGGCTGTCAACCCTGGCCGGACCGTTACGCCCCGCAAATTGTCACACCGGTTACGATAACCCCCTATTCCATCGGTACTTCCGTTGAAGGGAGGCCTATCGAATGCTATCAGTTCGGCAGTACAGGCCCGACAATTCTCGTGCTCGGGGCTATTCATGGTAATGAACCCGCCAGCCGGGTCCTGGCCGATGCACTCAAAGATTATTTAATCCGAAACCGGTATTTGTACGCCCGCCAAAGAATTCTTCTGATTCCGGTCGCCAATCCGGACGGTTTGGCCGCAGGGACACGCGATAACGCCCGCCAAATCGATTTGAACCGAAATTTCCCCGCCGACAACCGGCTGAACAACGAACGCTTCGGCCAGCAGCCTCTTTCCGAACCCGAATCGCAGGCCCTCTACAACCTGATTGAAACGGAAAAACCCGTTCGAATCCTCAGCATTCATCAGCCCTACGGCTGCATCGATTATGACGGTCCCGGAAAATATTTGGCTCAACGAATGGCCCTTTGGTGTCCGCTGCCTGTGCAGCGCATCGGGGCATTGCCCGGCTCTCTCGGTTCCTGGGCCGGAGAAAGTAAGGGAATCCCCACCATCACCTTTGAAATGAAGGCTGAAGACACCCTCCTGACCCAACAGCAGCTTTGGGACAAATACGGAAGGGCCGTGGTGGATTTCCTGATTGCCCCCTGATAAAACTTAATCGAAATCCGCGGGAATCGACGGGTCCCGATACATCCGGAAAAACTGTTTGATTTCGTGAGGCAGCGTGCGGCCTTTCGACAGCGGAGGAATTTCATCCTCGCCAAAAAAAGCCACTTCCGTCGTCTCATGACTGGTTTTGGGCTCGCCGCCGACAATCTCACACAAAAAAAAGATTTTGTAGATGTTAAACGGATACGGCGGCGTGTGCCCCTGACGGTCCCGGTCATAGACCGCTAACAGCCGGACAACCCGGGCCTCAAAACCCGACTCCTCCCGGATTTCCCGCACGCAGTTTTCGCTGGCTGTCAGCCCCACATCACACCAGCCGCCCGGCAGCGTCCATCCCCCATCGGCCGACTCACGGACCAGTAAAATCTTGTTGTCGCGAAAGCAAACCCCTCGGCAATCCACCTTCGGGGTCGGATAGCCCGTATCTTCCTGAAGCTGATAGAGTATCTTTTCCGGCTCCAGCCCGGTATAGCCCGCCAGAATCTCCGCACAAATCTGCTCAATCTCTTCGTGACGCGCCCGCTCGTACTCGTTTTGAGCAAACGCCCGACCGGCCTGAGCAATCGCCTTCAGCCGTCTGACAATATCAAACCAATCCAGAGCCATTGTCTCTCCATTTCTTAACCAAAACGCAAGCGAGATTAAAATAACCTTCGTCCAAAGTCAATCCCCCATAACGGCAAAAGAGCAGGGAAAATCTCCATTTTGTCCAGTCGGACCTGCTCTTTTATAAACCCTTCTTCTCAACGGGCTTTCTGTTGCTTCGTTTCGCCGGCGGTGCTATATTTGGAAAACCGTTTGAAACCCTGTCGGCAAAATCGATTCGAAAAGCAAAAAATGATACACAATTTCTCCTTCAGACAAACACGGAACCACCTTCTTTCGTCTGCATTGGCCCTGCTGCTTTTCGCAGGGGTCTGGACAGGCAGTCTGTTTTCGTCTGCCGCTTTTTGCGCTGCTCAGCCCATCCCAAAATCTTCAAAAGTCAGTACAGAACACCTTTCGAGCATCCGCTATGACTTTTACCTGCTTGAGCAGCCCCGGCCTGTGCGTATCCACGTCTTGACGATTGACCTTTCGGAAGGCAAAGTTGAACCGATTGCCGTGATTGCCCCCCAAGCCGACGAGCAGTCCTGCAGCGCCGTTCGAACCGACCCCCGCCTCCTGGCAGCGCACCCCTCTCTGCAGGCCTTTGTCAATGCCAATCCCTGGAGTCCGTGGGGGCCGACCTATCCAATCAATGTCCGCATTCTCGGATTGGCCGCCACAGAGGGAAAAATCCGCTGTTTTCATCAGGGTGTCTCCGTCTGGACCGATCGGAGCAGACGCGTCTTCATCGGAGAACCGAACAATATCCAGGACATCCGGGAAGGAGTGGGCGGCTTCGAACAGATTCTCAAGGCATCGGAAGTCCTCCCCGGCCCCGGAGGCGCCCTCCACCCCCGTACTGCTGTCGGTGTGAATCGGGACGGCACTCATTTGTATCTGGCAGCGGCCGACGGCAGACAGCCCGGATTCAGCGAAGGAATGACCCTCGAGGAACTGGCACGGTTTATGAAACAACTCGGCTGCTGGGACGCCGCAAACATGGACGGCGGAGGCAGCACCATCCTGGGCATCATCAATCCTCAGGGACAGATCCAAATCCTCAACAATCCATCCGGTCCCGTGCGGGCCCTGCCGGTGATTCTGACGATTCGCCTCAAACCCCAATCAAACCCTTAACTTATTAATAATTAACCACTTAAAGAATTTTCGTCCTTCGGTCTCTCCCGTCCTGTCCCAAAAAATTTTTGGGGCAGTTCCTATAAAATGACCGTTCGCAGATAAACAGCCCGCTCGGACGGCCCAAAACGGCCGGAAACGAGGCGGAAGAAGTCTGCGAAACGGCTTTTTTGCTATAATACGATTGATGGCTTCGGGCCAAGAATGCAAAAAAGATTAGCCCGCTGCAAGCCAAACCGCTGGCTTCGGGGAAACAACAAGGACTGTTTTGGGGGTGAACGATGTTCGAAACTAATTTTGAAAAGAAGTTCCAGGAATTGCTCAACGAGGTCGACCTGCCGCAGCCGCAAAAGGACAAACTGTTCCTGCTGGCTCGCCGAAACCGGGAGAATCATCAGAAACTTCAGGCCCAGTTCAGCAATCTTCAGCAGTCGCTGGACTACCTGCGGCTGGGGATTAAGTACCTGATATTTGATCTGGAGGCGACGCGGCGGGAAAATCAGGCGCTTCGGGAAAAACTCAATCAGGAAATGCAATAACGGTTTTCAGACGGGTTTGGTACAGTCCTCACACACCGTTTAGGAACAAACCATGATGAAAAAAGCACTGGGCTGGATTCTTCTGGGGCTGGTCAACAGCCTGGCTGTCGGCATCCCGTCTTCGGTGCCGGCAGTTCCGTCGGCGGCGACGATGCTGATGCTGAGCACAGGAGCCGTCTTGCTCGGTCTGCTGAAAAAATAGTCCTCTTCCTCTCTCCACCTTGATTGGATGGAAAGCGCGGCGGGGAGCTGCAACAGCTCCCTGCCTTCTTTTTAAAAAATAAAAGGGACGTTCTGACGGACGGTCAGAGCATCCCTTAGGAGGAGGTGTTCTGCGGCAAGATGCGGTTCCTTTTTTATTGAATATGATCAGCTACGGCCTTCAGTAAGGTTTCCGGCTTAATCGGTTTTTCCAGCACCTGCTTGACAGGCAGCCAGGTCTGATCGGGTTCAAAACCGAACGGCAGATTCATTTCCCGCCGCACTCCCGTCACCATCACAACCGGCGTCCCCTTGACCCCTTCCAGTTCATTCAGCTGACGGGCGACATTAAACCCCTCATCTTTGGTCGTCATCATCACATCGAGGATAATCAGGTTGGGCTTTTCCTTTTTGGCGGCCTCTACGCCCTCTTTTCCATTGGAAGCGGAAACCACCTCATATCCGCGGGCTTCCAGCAGATTCTCAATGCTTTCCACAAAATCCGCATCATCATCGATAATCAGTACTTTTTTCGCCATGTGCAGTCTCCCTTTTCAACGGTTTCTTCAAGGTTTCCCACGTCGAGCTTCCGCCCCGACAGCCGATTTTTCCTCTGCGGCGGCCTTGCGATACTGGTTAATTATATCAATTGTTTTTTTACTATCCAGTTGTCCGTAAATCTTTTCGCCAATCATCATCACCGGGGCAATCCCGCAGGCCCCCAGACAGCGGGCTTCCTGAAGGGTAAACAGACCATCGGCCGTCGTCTTGCCGACTTCAACGCCCAATTCTTTTTTGAGGGTTTCCAGGACGCCGGCGGCGCCTTTGACATAACAGGCCGTTCCCATGCAGACACTCACCACATACCGTCCGATGGGCTCCAGATTAAAGTAGTGATAAAAGGTCGCCACCCCCCAGATATGGGCGGTCGGAATCTCGAGTGTCTGGGCAACTTCGTCCATCATCTCACGAGGCAGATAGCCGAAAATCTCCTGAACCTTATGCAGAATCCCGATCAGATGCGATTCCGGATGAGCATCGTTTCGGGCCGCCTGCATGGCCTCCCGAAGGGCCTGAAGTTTTTCCGTTTGAACCTGAGTCATTTTGAATCTCCCGACATGGTGCGTTCTTTTCTCGGAATAATCCCCACCGGCGTTTTGGCCTTATAATGGGTATGCAGGTACTGATGAGACACCGGACTGAGCGGGCTCTGGAGAAACTCCTTATACAGTTTCTGCACATCCGGATTGTCATGGCTTCGCCGGATGGTTTTGGCTTTGTCCAAATCATAAAGGGCCTGCGCCCGCTTCCGCAGATTGTCATCATCAAGCGGAATGGAATTAATCTGGGCATACGGCTGACCGCCGCCGCCGACGCATCCGCCCGGACAGCCCATAATCTCAATGAAGTGATACCGAGAAGGGTCTTGGCGGACTCGTTCCAGAAGCCGGCAGGCATTGCCCAGACCGTGGGCGACGGCCACCCGGATTTCCTTGCCGTCCATGACGATGCTGCCCTCTTTGATGCCCTTGAGCCCCCGAACGGCCTCCACCTCGATATCCACGAGGGTCTCACCGGTATAAAGCTCATACGCCGTTCGAATGGCGGCTTCCATCACTCCGCCTGTGGCCCCGAAAATCGCACCGGCACCGCTGGAAATCCCGAGCGGATGGTCCGGCTCTTCGGGCTGAATATGAACCAAATCAATCCCGGCGGATTTGATCATCCAGGCGGCTTCACGGGTCGTGACAACAATATCCACTCCCCGCATCCCGTCAAACATCAGCTCGGGCCGTGCGGCTTCATATTTCTTGGCCGTACAGCACATCACGGCAACACTGAGGATTTTGCGGGGGTCAATCTTTTTCTTCCGGGCAAAATACGTCTTGGTCACCGCTCCCTGCATCGACATCGGCGACTTGCAGGTGGAGACATTCGGAATCAGGTCCGGATAAAACTGTTCCAGACATTTCATCCAGGCACTGGAGCAGGACGTAATCATCGGCAGCACGCCGCCGCTTTGAAGCCGTTCGAGAAATTCGCTGGCTTCTTCCATAATCGTCAAATCCGCCGCAAACTGCGTATCGAACACATAATCAAAACCCAGTTTGCGAAGCGAGGCAACCAGCTGTCCTTCCATATTCAGACCGGGCTCCAGCCCAAAGGCCTCTCCGATAGCCGCCCGCACAGACGGTGCAAACTGAACAACCTTCACCAGATTCGGGTCGTTGAGCTTTTCGAAAAGTTCCTGCGTATAATTCTTTTCCAGGAACGCCGCCGTCGGACAGACATTGATGCACTGGCCGCAGGCGGTGCAGACGCTTTCCCCCATCGGCATATTGTAGGCGGGCATCACGACGGTATGAAACCCGCGATGGGCCTGGGTCAGATTGTGGACCTGCTGAATCTCCGAACACATTCGCACGCAGCGCCCGCACAAAATGCACTTTTCAGGGTCTCGGATAACGGCGTCGCTGGACAGGTCTTTTTCATACCGCTTGCGTTCGCCCTCAAAATGCCGGGCCCGAATGCCCATGGACGCCGCCAACCGCTGGAGTTCACAGTTGCCGTCACGTTCGCAGGTGTGGCAATCCTGCGGATGGTTATCCAGAATCAGCTCAATAATGTCCCGGCGGGCCGTCCGCAGGGCCTGCGTATTTGTGCGAATCTTCATTCCATCACTGACGGGGAAGGCACAGGAAGCCACATAATTCTTCATTCCTTCCACTTCCACAATACAAACCCGGCAGGCCCCTTCAATCGACAGTTTGGGGTGATAGCAAAGCCGGGGGATATGAAACCCGAGCTTGTCGGCCGCCTGCATGATCGTCTGGTTCGGCTCGACCTGATAGGGTTTATCGTTAATGGTAATGGTAATCAATCGGCTCATGGAATCCCTCACACTTTCGCAATCGCATTAAACTTGCAGGCATCATAGCATTGTCCGCATTTGATGCACAGTTTCGGATCAATTGTATGTTTTTCTTTTCGATTTCCGGACACCGCATTGACCGGGCAGACCCGCTTGCAGGCCCCGCAGCCCACGCAGTTGTCCTGAACCACATAAGTCAGAAGGGCCGTACACTCATGCGCCCGGCATTTCTTCTGATGAATATGCTCTTCATACTCTTCCCGGAAATTCCGAATGGTGCTCAGCACCGGGTTGGGGGCGGACTGCCCCAGTCCGCACAGCGAAGCCTTCTGAATCATTGTGCCCAGCCGCTCAAGTTTTTCGATGTCTCCGGGGCGGCCCTGACCGCGGGTAATCCGAGTCAGGATTTCGAGCATCCGTTTGGTTCCTTCCCGGCACGGTGTGCATTTGCCGCAGGACTCATCCTGGGTAAACTCGATAAAGAATCGAGCCATTCGCACCATGCACGAATCCTCGTCAATCACAATCATCCCGCCGGAGCCCATAATCGAGCCGGCCTTGGCGAGCGATTCATAATCAATCTGGGTATCCAGATACTGTTCGGGGAGGCACCCTCCGCTGGGCCCGCCAGTCTGAACAGCTTTGAACTTCTTGCCGTTGGGGATTCCGCCGCCGATGCCGAACACGATGTCCCGCAGCGTGGTGCCCATCGGCACTTCCACCAGACCGGTATTGCGTACCTTGCCGGCCAGCGCAAAGACCTTGGTTCCTTTGCTGGTCGCCGTGCCGATGCTGCTGAACCAGTCAGCTCCGTCAATAATAATCACCGGAATATTGGCCCACGTCTCAACGTTGTTAATCAGCGTCGGCTTGCCGAACAGACCGCTGACGGACGGATACGGGGGACGCGGACGGGGCATCCCGCGCGAGCCCTCTATGGAGTGAATCAATGCTGTCTCCTCTCCGCAGACAAAAGCCCCGGCTCCCAGGCAAATCCGAATGTCGAAGGAAAAATCCGTCCCGAGGATTCGCTCGCCGAGAAATCCCTCTCGCCGGGCGTCTTCAATCGCCTTTTTCAGCCGCTGGACCGCCAGCGGATACTCCGCTCGGATATAAATGATGCCCTGACGGGACCCGATGGCATACCCGCCGATAATCATTCCTTCCAGAACGGTATGCGGGTCCCCTTCAATCGCACTGCGGTCCATAAACGCCCCGGGGTCTCCTTCGTCGGCGTTGCAGATAACATATTTCTCCGGGTCGGTCTGTTTGGCGGTGTATTCCCACTTTAATCCGGTGGGAAACCCTGCACCGCCGCGGCCGCGCAGACCGCTTTTCTTGACCTCTTCAATCACCTGCTGCGGCGTCATCTCCGTAAGCACTTTGGCCAGGGCCTCGTATCCCCGCATCGCCAGATAATCATCAATCTTTTCCGGGTCAATCACACCGCAGTTGCGAAGAGCAATCCGCATCTGCCGGCCGAAAAACTCCGAATCCCCGAAGATCCGGAAAAACCGGTTATACAAATGGTCCTCCTGAATTATCAGACGGGAAACCGGCCGTCCGTTTATCAGATGCTCCTGAACGATTTCTGACGCATCCTCCGTGCGGAGGTGACCGTACATAATATAGCCCGGGTTGACAATCAGAATCGGGCCTTTGCCGCACATGCCCAGACAGCCGCTCAGATGAATCTGAACATTCTGCTGGAGCTGCTGCCGCTGGAGTTCTTCTTCAAAAACTTGACGAAACTCCCTCGCCTGATTCTTCAGGCATCCGGAGCCGTCGCAAAACGTCAATTTATACTGCTTGTCCGACACAACAGGTCCCTTTCCCTAAATCACCCATTCCTGGATTACTTCACCTTTTTTCAGATGCCGTTCAATGATTTCACGGGCTCGCTCGGGCGTCACCAGACCGTATTTGACGGGGACTTTGCCTTCTTCGACCACCTCCACCGTCGGCTCCAGATTGCAGCGGCCGGCACAGCCCTTCTGGCTCAGATACACATCGGTCAATCCTTTTGCAATGGCATCCTGAAAAACCGCCATTACGTCCTTGGAGCCGGCGGCGATTTCACAGGTCGCCATCCCCACATAAACACGTTTGGTAGACAGATACCCTTTGCTGATAATGCGGTTCACCGCTTCCGCACGCTTTTTTCGGATTAAATCCATCGGCGTAACCACGTTTAAGCCCTTTCAATATCAAAAATGAATGCGTTTCCTCCGGCCCTCGGCTCCACTCGAATCTGTCCGCCGTGGGCCTCTATGATCTGTTTGGTGATATACAGTCCCAGACCGGTTCCCTTGACCTTTTTCTTGTCCGGATTGTCCAGCCGGGAGAATTTCCTGAACAGCATCGGCAATTCGTGCGGTTCAATCGGACGCCCGTCATTATAGACTTCTATCTCCACCCGCCCGTCCAGCACCCGGGCCGACAATTCAACGCGCCCCCCTTCGGCGCCGTATTTGGCGGCATTGTTAATCAGATTATTGGCCACAATCTGGAGCAGGTCCGGATCGGCATTGACCCGCAGAGCCGGATCAATCCGATTGACGATGGACATCTGCTTGTCTTCGAACATTTTGGAAAACGTCTGCACGGAAACATCCACAATATCCTTCCGCAGACAAACCGGCTGCTTGTTGATTTCAAGCTTTTCCCGTTCAATCCGGCTTAAGTTCAGAAACTTCTTGACCGTGGCATCCAAATAATCCAGATTTCGGCAAATCGAATCAATCGCCCGCTTCTGTTTGAAATTCAGCATTCCCAGCAGACCGTCCCGCAGCGAATACGCATTGATGACGGCAGAGGCCAGCATCCCTTTTAATTCATGAGCCACAAAACCGATCAAATCCAGATAACTTTTATTCAGTTCGGCCAGCTTCTCGTTGCTGATTTTCAAAGACAGTTCCCGCTGACGCAGCTGCACACTCATCTCATTGAACGACTTGGCCAGCTGGTCCAGCTCCTCGACAGAGGTCTCTGCGGGGACTTCGTGCCCCCATTCCCCCTTGGCGAGTTTTCGCGTCGCCTCCAGCAGCAGCGTAATCGGGCGGAGAATGGACCCCGTCAGGACAAATGCCACAATGCCCGCCAGCAGCAAGGCGGCCGAAACCGCCAGCAAAAACAGCAGCAGAATCCTGGCAACAATATCGGTCAGCTGCTCCTCCAGAATCCCGACATACAAAATTCCAATGATGTTTCCATCCAGGTCGCGAATCGGTTCATAAGCGGAACGGTACCAGTTGCCCACGACCTCCGCCCGGTCATGCCAGCGTTTTCCCTGCCGAATCACACTGTCATAAACAGCTTGGGAAACATAAGTCCCCACAGCCCGCCGGCCCTTTTTGTCCAGAACATTCGTGGCAATCCGAATGCCGTCCTGAAAAATGGTTACCGTCCCGACTGGTTTGCCGTGATACTGCTCATCCCCGAAAACAAGAAGCCGAAGTTTATCCACAAACGTATAATCCTGATTCACCAGCCGTCCGCCGTAAATCACAAACGCGATTTGTCCATCCGGCCCACAAAGGGGCAGGGCGTATTCCTTGACAATTCCGCCTTCTGTAAAAAGAGCTCCCTGAGAAGGATTTTTAATCGGAATCCGAGCCCTTTCCTGAACCTCCTGAGGCATTCGCGCCATTTCTCCCGGGCTGACCAGACGGGTTCCCCCCACTGGGAAACCACTTTCAAGGACTTTCTGAACAATACGGCTCTCGGACTTCTTTGCTTCCTCCGTCGGCAGCCGGAACAGATAATCAATATCGAGTCTCTTTCGCAGAGAGTCCAGGTCCTGTTCATAGGAAACCAATTTCATCCGGATGCCGATGTTTTCTATTTCGCTGTTATAAAACAGCCGTGCACTGTCCAAATAGCGGTTCACCTGTTTTTGGGTCCGCTCAAAAAGCTGCTGCTGGATCACCCAATACCCCAGACAGAAGACACTGACTGCCAGGGTGATGTTCACCGTCAGGAACGAAAACAGCAGACGAGTTTTGAGCGTTTTAATTTTCATTCAATTTGTCCGGTTTTCTGCATCGCATTGACAAAATAAATCAGATTTTCCAGTTCCACCTCAAGATTAATGTTATTGATGATGACCCGTTCGGCCCCTCGCAGCTGAATCGGGGCAAAGTTGAGAATCCCCATGATTCCCGAGCGAATCATCAATTCGGAGACATGATGAGCAGCAACATCCGGTACAGACAGAATTCCGACCCGAATGGAGTTTTGCTTGACAAAATCGGCAAACTCCTCCAGCGGAAGAACCGGCGGGTCCGACTGCCGATGGATTTTTTCCGGGTCGATGTCAAAGGCCGCGACGATTTTAATTCCGCCCGATTCAAAGCCTTTGTACCGCATCAGGGCGGTTCCAATATTGCCGGCCCCCACTAAAACCACCCGCTGGAGCTCATTTTTTCCGAGGATTTCGAGGATTTTGGCAATCAGTTCATCGACACTGTAGCCCCCTCTTCGATTGCCCGTAATTCCAAAGAGGGAAAAGTCCTTGCGAACCTGAGAGGAAGTCACGCCAGCCGCATCAGCCAGATTGCCCGAAAAAACCTTCACGAAACCGAGGGCTTTCAGACGCTGAAGAGCGCTTTTATAACGCGACAATCGAATTATGCATTTCCTGTTCACCATGAACTTCCCCTTCTTTTCGTTTAGTTCTCCAAAAATAACATTTATGTTTCCGTACTTCTCATTACTTTATATAAATATAAAATGATTAAAAAAGAAGTCAAGAATATTTGATATTTTTTTCACAATAAATTTTGACCTTTTCACAAATAAAAGATAATCGTATCTTTTATAAGGACTTATCAGTTATAAATGATTCCAGGAGTGCCCTGTTTTTTGAATGAGCTGTTCGGCAGGCAAGATTGTGGATGTTCCGGATTTGTAAACAAATATATCTTCTTTTTGTGACTCCCAGCTCTTTAAAACAGGTTCAAGAAGCTGCCATGCCAAAAAAATACTGTCTTGACGTGTAAAAAGCGTTTGGTCGCCAACCAAACAATCCAGAAGCAAGTGCTGATAGGCCTCCGGCATTTGAAACCCAAAGATTCCTTGGTAATCAACCGCCATTTCAAGCATCGCAAGGTCCAGTTTTGAACCCGGTCTTTTGGCCTGAAACTGCAGAAAGATACCTTCCTGCGGCTGAATCTGAAATCTGAGTATATTCGAGGGGTTGGTTGTCGAACCCGCTTGCCGAAAGAGAAGGTGAGGAACAGGCCGGAAATAAACGACAATCTCGGTCAGCTTTCGCGGAAGACGTTTGCCCGTTCGCAAATAAAAGGGGACTCCGTTCCAACGCCAATTCTCAATCAGGATTCGAGCCGCCACAAACGTCTCCGTCATGGAGTCCGGCCGGATGCCTTTCTCCTCCCTGTACCCGCAAACAGCTTTGCCGTTAATCTCTCCGGGACCGTATTGTGCACGGACCACAGAAGGATTCAGAGGTTCCGCAGACAAAGGAGCAATCGACCGCAGCACTTTGGCCTTTTCATCCCGAACGGCCTCAGCACTCAGCGAACTGGGGGGCTCCATAGCAACCAGAGACAAAATCTGGAGCATGTGGTTTTGGAACATATCCCGCAGCGCCCCCGTCTGGTCATAATAGCCCCCTCGATGCTCAACGCCGATAGACTCAGCGATGGTAATCTGGACATGGTCGATATAATTGCGGTTCCAGATGGGCTCAAACAGACTGTTGGCAAACCGAAAAACCAGTATGTTCTGAACCGTATCTTTACCGAGATAATGATCCAGCCGATAGATTTGCGATTCATGAAAACAGCGATGCAGAACCCGCTCCAGCTCTGCTGCAGAGGCCATATCTGTTCCGAACGGCTTCTCCAGAACCAGCCGTACCTGCTGAAACCGTCCTGAGGAGGCCGGACAAGCCAGTTTGGTTTCCGCCAGCCGTTCAACGATTGGTTTGACCACATTCGGCGGCACAGCCAGATAAAACAAACGCACCCCCTCGATATTGAAGCGGCTGTCCAGGTCTGTCATACGTCGGTGAAGTGCCTCATAAAGGTCTTTGGACTGATAATCCCCCGCCGCATAAAAACACCGCTGCAGAAAAGCGGTCTTAGAAGAAACCTTGCCGGCCGTTTCCACTGGGAGATTTTTCTCAATGCCCGCCCGAAAGGACTCATCGGACATCGGGGTCCGTCCGCAGCCGAGCAGATAAAAGGACTGACTCATCAGGCCGGAGGAAAAAAGGGCGTACAGACTCGGATACAGTTTCCGATGGGCCAGGTCTCCGGAGGCCCCAAAGACAACAATGGAAGAAGGACCGGCGGCGGTTTCTACGCAGAAAACAGGGCCGCTTTCCTGAAGTTTGGGAACAATTTTTTTCATTCGCCGCTTCCCCCGGCCGTTCCAAAGAAAAAGCCCCAAGAACACTTCTTAGGGCTTTTCTCGACACCCCGTCATCAGCGAACTTCTTCAAATTCCTCTTTGCCGGCGCCGCATTCCGGGCAGACCCAGTCCTCCGGCAGGTCTTCAAAAGCCGTACCGGGCTGGACACCGTTCTCCGGGTCTCCCTTTTTCGGGTCATAAATATACCCGCACATCAGACAGCGATACTTTTTCATCGTAAACACCCTTTCGTATCAAAAACCCTATTACTCAAAGAGAACCCGTACCAGGTCCTCCGGTTCCAAACGATAGGAAGCCCCCTTCCCTTCAAAAAACCCATGGGCCTCAATCAGGTGGATATTCAAATCCGACCAGACAATCTGGCGTCCCGTATCGAGGCGGCGGCAGACAGTCAGCCGCTTGGGAAAACGGCCCGGATGCGGCCACGGGCAAATCAGCCCCCCCTTCCATTCTTCACAGCGGACTTCAAATTTATCCTCTAATTGAACGGGATTGCCCAACGCAGCAGACGCTTTTTCCGTCAGCATCCGCATCCGCTCGGCAATCTGAGCCGCTGTTTTGCCCAGCCGTTCCAGACAGGCGGCATCCTCCCGAATCACTTCCTCCGGCGTGCGAGGGTCATCCCCCATAAACCCGCCGGCAGCGAGTTTGGAGCTTCGGAGCAGTTTCTCCAATTGAATGTCCGAAGGCGAACGTTTCATATCGTTTCTCTATGCGAATTTATCGTAATAAATCTTTTCGTCGGGTATCCCCATCTGCCGAAGAACCCGAATCGCCGCCTCAATCATTCCAGGGCCGCCGCACAGATACCCCTCCCAGCCGTCCAGCCGTTCAAAACTGCGCTGCACCGCTTCGGTCACCAGCCCGGTCTGACCGGACCAGCGGCTTTCGGGAGCCGGCCTGGCCACGACCGGCACAAAACGAAAGTTCGGCAGGGCCTGCTCAAACGCCTTCATTTCATCCAGCAGACACAAATCCTCTGTGCGGTTTGCTCCGAAAAAGAAAACCGTCTGACGGCCGTCATCGGCATGTTTCATCTGCCAGAGGATGGAAACAAACGGCGCAATGCCGCTGCCGCCGGCGATAAACAGTTTCGGCGTCTGCGTATCCCGAAGATAAAAATCGCCGAACGGTCCGGTGAACGAAACAGGGTCTCCCTCGCGAAGATATTCAAAGCACCAGGTGGTGCAGATGCCTTTCGGAACGCGGCGGATAATCAAATCAATCCGTCGATTCTCGAGCGGATCGGAGGCGATGGAATACGCCCGCATCACTTCTTCCCGGCTGCCTTTATAAGGCGGACAGCGAAGCTGAACATACTGGCCGGCCGTAAATGGAATCGTATCCGGCTCTGTCAGTTCAAAGGTAAACCGCTTCATATCATAGGTCAGGTCTTCGATACGGCTGCATCGGGCCTGATACTGGCGCACCCGAAAGAGCTCCTCCGGAATCTCAATCGCCAGCGGCCCGCGCACTTTGACCTGGCAAGACAGCCGGACGCCGGCCTGCTGCTCCTGTTTGGTTAAAAGAGGCGTTTCCGTAGGCAGGAGCGGCCCCCCTCCTTCGAGGACCTTCACTTTGCACACGCCGCAAGTGCCCCGGCCGCCGCAGGCGCTGGGAATAAAAATCTTCTTTTCCTGCAGCGACGATAAAAGCGATTTTCCGCCTTGAACCGTCTCTTTGCGGGAACCGTTAATCATCACTTCACAGGAACCGTAGTTTAAAATCAGCCCCTCACAAACAACCAGAATCAGCGTCAAGAATGCTGCCGTTGAGCTGACCGCCAGAACATCCCGGATAATCTCAAGCACCATCAGGACAGCACCCCCGTAAAACCGATAAACGCCAGCGCCATCAGGCCGGCGATAATCAGAGTAATTCCAGGTCCCTGAAGCCCCGCCGGCACACGGGACTCATTAAACCGCTGGCGAATTCCCGCCATGGCCAAGATGGCCAGAAGCCAGCCCAACCCGCTGCCGAAACCGTATCCAATCGTCACAATCAGGGAATACTCGCGGATGACCATAAAAAGCGAGGCCCCCAGAATCGCACAGTTAACCGTAATCAGCGGCAGAAAAATGCCGAGATTCTGATAGAGCCGAGGCGAGAACCGGTCCAGAATCATCTCGACCACCTGCACAAACGCCGCAATGATGATAATAAACAGGATGAACCGGAAAAACTCCAGTCCCAGCGGAACCAGAATCCAGTGATAGGCCATCCAGTTCAGCAGACAGGTAAACGTCATCACAAAAACCACCGCCCCGCCCAGCCCGGCGGCGGTTCGCACTTCGCGGGATACGGACGTAAACGGGCACATCCCCAAAAACGTCGTCAGCAGGATGTTGTTGGTAAACACCGCCGCAAAGCAAACCACAACCGCCTGCCAGAGTTCCGCGCCAAGACCGTTCATTTTTTAACCTCCCTGGGCCGAATCGACCGGCAGGCCCAAATGACACAAGCCAGCACAAAAAACCCGCCCGGCGGCATCACCATAATAATCCACTTATCCCAATGCGTGGAAAAATACGGCAGCGGCCAGCCGCAGAAGGTTCCCATCCCCAGCCCTTCCCGAATGACCGCAATCCCAAGCAAAACGGCGGAATACCCCAACCCGTTAAAGAACCCATCCCAGAAGGCCGGACCCGGCGGATTCGAACCGGCAAAGGCCTCGCAGCGGCCCATCACGATGCAGTTGGTGATAATCAGCCCCACATATGGGCCCAGACTGCGGCTCATATCCGGCCAATAGGCCTTCAGGACCACATCCACAATAATCACATAGAAGGCTATAATCAGCGTCTGCACCATCATTCGGATATTCCGGGGAGTCCAGCTGCGCAGCAGTGAAACCGTCCAGCAGCTTAAGGCCGTTACGAGCGTCAGAGCCGTACACATCACAAAGGTGTTCAGCACCAGATTGGTCACGGCCAGCGTACTGCAAATCCCCAGAATCTGGCGAAAGATAGGGTTATCCTTCCAGAGCCCATCGCGAATGATTTCCTGCATGGGTTTGACCGAAGCCGTTTTCACAATCGCCCCTCCCTGCGCATCGCATCCAGCCAGTCTTTCAGCTGTTCATTCAAAATCGCCTCCAGACGCACACAGGTCTGTGTGGCTCCGCTGATGGCGTGCACCTGCCCTTCCGACAAAACCGTCCCCTCCGGCTTCAGCTCCAGCAGCAGCCCCTGCGAGCGAAGCCGCAGCCCCTCAAACTGACGGCGGAAAAACGGCTCCACAATCCGGGCCCCCAAGCCCGGGGTTTCATTGACCTCATAAAAAGCCAGCCCCAACAGCTTTTGACCGTCCGGAGAAACGGCGGCAACTCCCTTGATGGGAGCCCAGAATCCTTTCCCTTCAAAAGGCAGAGCAAAACCGGCAAGGACACCGTCTTTTTTATAAACCCAGGCCTTCCCATATTCCGGGTTCTGAGCGAAATGCTCCTGAAACAGCCGGTTGACCTCGGCATCCGTTTTATAGGAGAAGTTTCCGAAAGCCGTCAAAACCGCCTTTTCAAAAGCCAAACGTTCATTGGCCAGAACGCGCGTCTGCGTTCCCCGGGCAAACCCGATAATCAGCGTGCTGAAAAACGCTGTAATCAGAAACATATAACCGACGGCATAGAAAGAGCGGGAATTCATACAGCCGCCTCCTGAACCGGTTTTCTTCGCTGCTGCCAGGCATTGACCGCCACATCCAGAATCGGAGCAAACATATTGCCCAGCAGAATCGAAAACATCAGACCGCCGTTAAAAATGGAAAAGTTTCGAATCACCAGGGTACAGGTCCCAATGAGAATCCCATAGATAATTTTGGCCGGTTCCGTACGCGGCGAGGTGACAGGGTCTGTCGCCATAAAAAAGGCACCGAACAAAAAGCCCCCTCCGAGAACGGCCATCATCGCTCCAGGCACCGGCTGAACACCCAGTTGATACAGAATTTCATTTAGAACTGCGTAGGAGCCGACCGTTGAGAGGATGACGGTCCGGCTGGCTGTTTTGGTGACAAAGAGATACAGCCCCCCTATCAAAATCAGCAGGGCACTGGTTACCCCCGCCGAACCGCCGATTCGCCCGAAGAAAAGCCCTTTGAATATCGTCCATTTGGAGACGGTCACGGTTTGTTTTTCGTCGATGAGAAAAGGAATATCTCCAGCCGGCTCGGTCCAGGTCCCCAGCTGAATCCTGCCGGCTTTTTTATGAGCCATCGGAGTGGCACTCGTGACGGCCGATACGCCGTCCGGCCCGACGGCGGTTGTCCATTGCAGCAAGGCCCCAAGCGGCCCCTGTGCCGGCGGCGCCCAGATGCCGGTCATTGCCACAGGAAAACAGACATAGACAAAACAGCGTCCGGCCATGGCGGGATTAAAAAAATTCCTGCCGAATCCGCCGAAAACCTCCTTGCTAAAAATGACCGCAAAGGCCATCCCGACCGCCAGCACATGCCAGCCCACAGTCGGCGGCATAATCAGAGTAAAAAGAACTGCGGTAACAAAGACCGCTTCGCTGACGGGCTCGTTTCGGCGGCGGCAGAAAAGCCATTCGAGGGAAAAACCCCATACGCAGCAGAAGGCCGCCATCGCGACAATTCGAAAACCGAAATAATACCAGCCGCCCAGCAGACAGGGCACCAGCGCCAGCAGCACTTTTCGCATCGCCGGCTGCCTGCGGAGCCAAGACTGTCGGGCCTGCGGGGTCATCGGATGTCTCTTGCCTCCCTGCCGCTGCGGATTTCAATCCGTTCTGCTACAAAGACTGGAGTTTGGCCCCCAGTGCCGTTACGTGGGACATCTCCTCAACAATAATTTTTTCAATTTTGTCTTTGCCGGATTTTGTCGGCACGAGCCCCTTGATGCCGACATAGAATGCAATGGAATCTTTTTCGGCATTGATTGCAATCTTCAGCAGCTCCGCCATTGACTCTTTTCCGGTCAGTTTTTCCATCGGGCCGGCCTTGCCTTCTGTGCCGTGGAAATCCGCCATCGTCTTGAGGTATTGAGCCGCTTCGCCGTCCGGATCATAGACAGCCGTATCTTTTTCTGAAGGCGACAAGTCCTTCCGCATCAGCGCGAAGGTCTTCTCATGCCCCTCTTCCATGACCGCCAGGTCCAGCAGCATCTTTTTCAAATCCGGTTTGGCGGCCTTGCCGGCTGCTTCCCGATAAAACCGAGCCGCATTGCTCTCAATTCGCTCTGCAATTTCAAAAATCTCGTCCGCATTAAAAGTGATGGCCATAAGTTTAGTCTCCCGCACCACGCTGTCCCATTTCCTTATCGAGCATATAAAGGCCGCCTTTGCTGTCCTGAACCATTCTGATTTTCGCCAAAATCAGTTCCGCAGCGGCTTCCTCTTCCACCTGTTCGCTGACAAACCACTGGAGAAACACGCCGGCGGCATAATCTTTCTCCTGGGCAGCCGTTTCGACCAGTTTATGAATCAAAGCGGTCACATGCCGTTCATGCTTGAGCACCTCTTCAAACATCTTTAGCAGAGATTCCCAGTCGGTCGGGGGAGCGGCAATGGCCCCCAGTTTGACCCGCCCGCCGCGCTCCACAATATGATGGTAAAACTTCATCGCATGGGTCATTTCTTCCTGGGCCTGGGCCCGCATCCAGTGAGCAAAACCGGGCAGCTGCATCTCCTCGAGGGCGGCTGACATCGACCAGTACAGGTAGGCTGAATAAGTTTCTGCGGCCAGCTGTTCATTAAAGGCCTTTTCGATTGCCTTGGAAATCATAACTATCTCCCCTTTTGCTTGTGTTCCGTTTCCACAGACCGCTTTTCTGTGCTGATATTGTACAGCCGTCTGTTTTTTTTGCAATCTGTTGTTTTTCTTTTTGGTTTATTGGCAGAGTCCCGCCTGGCGGTGGCGGTTCAAAATGGTTTCCGCCAATTCATCCAAGGCCGTAAAGACGGCTTCGGTCGGATACCCTTTGGCGATAACCGGCGGCAGCATTTCCGCTTTCAGCCCGCTCAGCAGCGAGGTCATCTGCTCCGGCATTTTGCCGGCCCAGCCGTACGAGCCGATTAACCCGATAAAACGGGTTTTCGGCCGCAGGGCATTGACCAGCATCGCCGCATAGGCCGCATTGGGATGAGGCCCCGTCAGAACCGTCGGTGTAGCCAGAACCACCGTGGCCGCATCCACCAGAGAAATCGCCAGCTTCCCGACATCTCCGCCGGTAATATTGAACACCTGCACGCGGATATTCCGGGATGCCAGGGCCTCCGTGAAATACTCGACCATCCGACGGGTGCTGTCGTGCATCGAGACAAAGGCAAGCACCACTTCATTCTTGACATCATCGCTGATCCAGTCGCGATAAGCATCCATAATAAAGGACGGCTTGGGATAAACCGGTCCGTGACTGGGGGCAATCAGACGAATATCGAGGGTTTCAATCTTCTTCATATTGCCCCGAATGGCCGAACGGAACGGCATCATAATCTCTGCATAATAGCGTTTGGCCGCCTCGTAAACCGTCGGTTCGTCCTCCACAAAAAGCCGGCTGGTCGCCTGATGCGAACCGAAAAAGTCGCAGCTGAACAAAATCCGGTCCTCCGGCAGCCAGGTGCACATCGTTTCCGGCCAATGCACCCACGGCGTGTAAATAAACCGAAGAGTCTTATCCCCCAAAGACAGCTCCTGACCGTCTTCGACGGTTATGAACTGCTCTTCTTCCAGCCGCAGGTGGTCCATCAGCATCGTTTTGCATTTTGGATTGGTCACCACCTTGGCTTCCGGATACATCAAAAGCACATCAGGAATACTGCCGGAATGGTCCTGCTCGGCATGATGACTGATGACGTAATCCAGTTTCTCAATGCCTGCCTGAACCAGATGGTCAATCAGTTCGGAGGTCTTGGCCGGGTCAACTGTATCCAGCAAAGCAGTTTTCTGGCTGCCCTTTATCAGGTAGGCATTATAGCTGGTTCCATCCGGAAGCGGAATCAATTCATCAAAAAGCCGTCGGTCCCAATGCTGGACTCCCACAGCATACACACGTTCAGCCAGGGTGTTCATCGGATTTCTCCTGAAAAGCGAAACATCTTATCGCATCATAGACAAAACATTCAGCACAGCATCATAATCCGGCTCAGTCGCCACTTCAGGCACCAGCTGGATATAGACAACTTTGCCGTTTTTGTCGGCGATGATAACAGAACGAGCCAGCAGATGCAGTTCTTTGATCAGCAAACCAGTTGCCTTGGCAAAAGCCGCTTCTTTGTAATCGGAGGCCACCCGCACATGCTCTGCACCAGCGGCACCGCACCAGCGTTTCTGGGCAAACGGCAGGTCCATGCTCACCGTCAAAACAGCCGCTTTGCCGGCGAGTTTTTTGGCTTCCTCGTTGAACCGCCTCGTCTGCAGATCGCAGATGCCGGTATCCAGAGAAGGTACGGTAGAAAGAATCAGGGTCTGGCCGCGAAAATCAGACAGTTTGACATCCGACAAATCCGGTGCCGTCAGCACCACATCGGGAAGCGGGTCATTTACGTTCAATTCCCTGCCTACCAGCGTCAAAGGTGCCCCTTTAAATGTAATCAGCCCTTTTCGTTCCTGCATAATCTCATCCCTTTCCGTTCTGCAGCCGGATTTAAGCAGAACAAGCAAAATTAGCGCTGAAATCGTTTTTTTCATCTTTTTTCCCATCCCTCCAGGAAGCCCGACCGACTGGGGGTCGGTCAGTCGGCCGGAACGTTCCTGAAAGGCAAACCGTCCCCTCCGGCTTGGTTATGTCATTAGTAATTCACCGCTTCCAGCTCAAAGAACGCCTGCGGATGAGCACAGGCCGGACAGGTTCCCGGGGCCTCGAGCCCTTCGTGGACATATCCGCAGTTTCTGCAGACCCAGCGCTGCGGCTTGGAACGCTTGAAAACCTTTCCTTCCTTCACATTGGCCTGCAAAGCCAGATAACGATCACGATGTCTGGCTTCCGCCACCGCTATCTTGCGGAATACACCGGCAATTTCCTTAAATCCTTCCTCTTCCGCCGTTTTGGCAAATTCCGGATACATCACGGTTGTTTCGTAGTTTTCCCCATGGGCCGCATGGGCCAGATTCTGTTCGGTAGTCCCAATCACACCGGCCGGAAAAGCAGCACAAATTTCTACCTCACCGCCTTCCAGGAACTTGAACAGACGTTTGGCATGTTCTTTTTCCTGTTCGGCCGTTTCCATAAAGATGGCGGCTATCTGTTCATAGCCTTCCTTTTTGGCCTGACTGGCAAAATACGTGTACCGATTGCGGGCCTGAGATTCTCCGGCAAAAGCCGTCAGCAAGTTCTTTTCCGTCTTGGTTCCTTTCACTGACATACTGCACTTCTCCCTTCTTCTAACTGTTCTTTTTGTTCCAAACAACGTTTACAGATACCCTCAAAATAAACGCTTTTTCGCAAAACCGTACATTGGTCCGCCAAACAGGACGGAACTTCAATTTTCTCGAATGGTTCATATTGAAAATCGATGATGGTGCCGCACCGCAGGCACCGGAAATGCTGGTGGTCTTCCAGCCCGCCGTCATAACGTTTCGGCTGGCCGGTCCCTTCCACCAGAAAAGCCGCCCCGATTTGGAGCAGAGTATTGAGTGTTCGGTTGACCGTATCCAGAGAAATGCTCGGCATCTCTTGTCGAACCTGCCGATAAACCTCTTCGGCCGTCGGGTGGTCTCTGGACTCGAGCAAAACCTTAAAGACCCCCAAACGCTGCGGGGTAATCTTTAACCCTTTGGACCGGCAGAGGGTTTCGAAGTCTTTCAGCCTTTCCTCAATTGTTTTTACAGTCTCTTTGGACATCGATTTTATTTTTTTAACTAATTAGTATATGTTCTTATTTAGTTTTTGTTCTTATGCAAGTTAAATTTTTGTTAAAAAATGCAAAAAGAGCACATTCTCTAAAGAGACTGAAACTGAATATCAACGCAAGTCCCGTTTATCTCAGCGGTTGCGTAAAGCCCATTTTTAAAAGGGCCGGGATTTACAAGAATTGTTCTGCCGATTTTGTCTTTGGATACGGCTTCATGAATATGACCCGAAACGGCAAGAATCGGCTCTGTCTCCATAATAAAAGTTCGTATGGCACGGCTACCTGTATGCTGACCTTGCGCAAATTTGTCCACAGATGTATTGAATGCAGGCTGATGGGAAACAAATACAAAAGGCAAGCTCGGCTTCAAAGCAGATTTTATCTTTTGGAGAGTCTTTAGAAAAGGAGAATTTGGATATTCTCTGTCTTGGTTAAATACCGACGGTTCTGTTCCGCTTATCCCTGCGAAACAAAAATTCTGATGTTCCACCACGATTCCATCCAGCAACGCTCCCCTGTCCTTCAGAAGCTCTGCAACGCCGGAAGGGTCGCAATTTCCCGAAACACCCAAAACAACCGGACAATGCTCCTCCAGAACAGATAATATTTCGCGGACTTTCTCCAATCCGCCGAAATTCGCAATGTCTCCGGCCAAAAGCACTGCGTCATGGCCTCCCGCGACAGCATCCAGGCCTTCGACTCTGTTATGCAAATCTGCCAACAGTAAAAGTCTCACAGTAACCCCGTTTTTCGCCTTTGAAATTCTATCCCGTCCCGTCAGCAGGGTCAAAATCTTTCCGTTTTTTGTTTCCTTGAAAAAAAAGTCATCCGATGATAGGATTTTTTCTTTTCACGAAAACCATTAATTCCGGAAAGATACGAATATGATTGTCGTAATGAAACCGGGGGCGACGGAAGCCCAGATTCAGCACGTCGTCAAATTGGTCCGAGAGTACGGGCTGAAAGAACATATTATTTACGGCACAGACCGCACCGTAATTGCCTGTTTAGGCGACAAACGGGCTGTGGACAAAGGAGCCATCGAAAATGCCCCGATGGTGGAAAAGATTGTGCCGATTCTGGCTCCCTACAAAATGGCTTCGCTGGAAGTCAAAAAAGAACGCACGATTATCCCCATCGGTCCTCGGCAGTTTCCCATCGGCGGCACCAAAATCGGCGTCATCGCCGGTCCCTGCGCCGTCGAAAGCCGCGAGCAGGTCCTTCAGACCGCCCGCCAGGCGGCCGCGGCCGGATGCATCGGCTTTCGCGGCGGGGCCTTCAAGCCGCGAACAAGCCCGTACAGCCATCAGGGCCTGGGCAAAAAGGGCCTGGAACTGCTGGCGGAAGCCAGACAGGAAACCGGATTGGCCATCGTAACCGAAGTAGTGGGGCTGGAACAAATCGAAGAAGTGCTTCCGGTGGCCGATGTTCTGCAAATCGGCGCCCGCAATATGCAGCATTATCCGCTGCTGGAAGCCGTCGGCCAAACGAAAAAGCCGGTTCTGCTGAAACGAGGGATGAGCGCCACGCTGGATGAGTTTCTTCTGGCCGCCGAGTACATTATCAACGCCGGCAACCCAAACGTAATTCTCTGCGAGCGGGGTATTCGAACATTTGAAACCTATGTCCGCAACACGCTGCCGCTGGCCATTATTCCTGCCCTGCGGGAACGGACCCACCTGCCGGTTGTCGTCGACCCGTCTCACGGAACCGGCCACGCCTATATGGTGCCTTCGATGAGTCTGGCTGCTGTGGCCGCCGGAGCCGACGGGCTGCTGATTGAGTGCCATCCTGACCCGGAACACGCCGTATCCGACGGAGCCCAGTCCATCACTCCGGAGACGCTGAATCGCCTGATAATGCAGCTTCGAAAAGTTGCTCAGGCCGTTGACCGGGATTTATAAGTTGTATTCTTTGATTTTCCGGTAGAGGGTGCGCTCCCCGATTTTCAAAATCCGCGCCGCCTCTGCACGGTTGTGTCCGGTCTTCTCGAGCGTCCGCCGGATGTGTTCCCGTTCGACTTCCTCCAGCGATTTGCCGGACATTTCCTCAAAAAAGGAATCTCCTGCGGAAGCATTCGAGGCAAAGGCATTAAGAATCATCGGTTCTTCCGGCGGATTTTCTCCGGCCGGCAGCGGCGTCTCCGTGGGCGATTCCCGGACGGCTGGAGCCGGCGCCTCCAGCTGTTTCAAGCGGGAGATTTCCGGCGGCAAATCCTGCAAATCGAGAATGTCCTTCTCACACAGAACCACCATGGTTCGCACCACATTCCGCAGCTGGCGAATATTTCCCGGCCAGGAATAGGCCATCAGCGCCCGCATCGCCGGTTCGGTAATCAGATGAATATCCCGCCCCGTATCCTCGCAGGCTTCTTTGAGAAAGTAGCCGAACAATTCCGGGATATCCTGCGGGCGTTTGCGCAGCGGAGGCAGCGTGACCGCCGCTTCTTTGATGCGGAAATACAAATCCTGGCGAAATTTTTTCTGCTCGACCAGGGCCGCCAGGTCGTGATTGGTGGCACTGATCACCCGAACATCCACGACAATCGAATGGCTGGACCCTACCGGACGAATGACTCCGTCTTCGAGAACGCGGAGCAGTTTAGCCTGCATCGGCAAGGGCATATCGCCGATTTCATCCAGAAAAAGGGTGCCGCCGTCGGCTATCTGAAAAAGCCCTTTGCGGTCGCTGGTCGCCCCCGTAAAAGCCCCCTTGACATGGCCGAACAGCTCGCTTTCCAAAAGCGTTTCCGCCAGACCGGCACAGTTAATCGGACAAAAAGGACCGTCCTTCCGCCGGGAATTTTCGTGCAGCGCTCGTGCCGTCAGCTCCTTGCCGGTGCCGGATTCCCCTTCAATCAGAACGCTCAAATCCGTAGGAGCCACACGACGAAGAATGCGATAGACACTCTGCATCAGAGGGCTTCGGCTGTGCACGCCGGGAAAGACAAAGTCATCAACCCAGCGAGCCTGCAGCGCATCCGGAACGGCCTGCTCCACCAGAGTACGCAGCTGCTCCGGGGCAATGGGTTTTACCAGAAAGTCCCAGGCGCCTCTTCGTATGGCCTGCTTGCAGGCATCTATAGAAGCCGAAGAGGTCGTAATGACAACCGGTATCCCGGCGCGGCGGGCTTTGACGGCTTCCAGCAGGACAAAACCGTCCGTTCCTCCGTTCAGATTGAGGTCGCACAGCACCAGACAGATGCTCCCCTCGTTTTGAAGGGCATCGAGGGCCTGCCGGGTCGTCTGGGCCCAGAGAACCCGCAGCATATCCGGAAACAGTTCCTCAAGCTGCTCTGCCTGCCGGCGCTCTTCATCTGCAACCAAAATAACCGGCTTTTTTCCCATTGTGCATTCGGAAAACTACTTCTCTTCCTTTTCCTGCAATGACTTCGGAACGGCCTTTTCGGAAGCCGGCTTGTCTTTGCGGACCGGTTTGCCGATCACGCGTACGTTTCGCCCCTGAAAACCTTTGGGGGTCTGCACCAATTCATATTCAACGAGCTGGTCATGAACCAGACGCCGATATCCTTCCTGCAGAATCGCGGTATAATGGACAAATACATCGTTCCCGTCCGGTCCGTAAATAAAACCGAAACCCTTGACAGGATCAAACCACTTCACCGTCCCTGTCATTCTTGTCCCTCCTTCTGCGCACACAAAGAGGTCTTTGGTTGTTGAGCCCGAGTTTCTCTGCCGCCGCCCCCCAAAAAGCAACACCGCTGCTCTTTTCGAGACGGCAGACCTTCACCGAATTTACTTTTTCTCGCTGATTCCTTTTTCCTGCAGGACGGCTTTCCGACTCAACTTAAAGCGCCCCTGCTCATCAATCGAAATCAGTTTGACATCAATGGTATCTCCGACCTTGCAGACGTCCTGGACATTCTTGACATACCCATCCGACAATTCGCTGATATGACAGAGTCCTTCAACGCCGGGGGTAATCTCGACAAAGACGCCGAAATCCTTGGCCGCCACAACTTTGGCATTGCGGTAAATGCGTCCGACCTGCGGCGGGGTCGTCATCGCCTCGATAATATCCCGTGCGACCAGATGTCCGTCGCCGCCGACACAGCTGATGGAAATCGTGCCGTCCTCTTCAATTTCAATCAGCGAACCGGTCTGCTCCTGAATGCTCTTGACCATCTTGCCGGACGGCCCGATGACCTTGCCGATGTATTCCGGATCAATCTTGATGGTAATAATCTTCGGAGCGTAAGGACTTAAGGCCGGGCGCGGTTTTTCAATTGTCTGCTTCATAATCTCCAGAATCTGCAGCCGTGCCTGACGGGCCCGCTCCATTGCCGCCACCATAATCTCATGCGGAAGTCCTTCGGCCTTGATATCCAGCTGGATGGCGGTAATTCCCGTATCCGTTCCGGCAATCTTGAAATCCATATCGCCGTAATGGTCTTCGTCCCCGATAATATCGGTCAGAAGCTCATAGCGAGTCCCTTCCGTAACCAGTCCAATGGAAATACCGGCCACCGGCTTGAGAATCGGCACTCCCGCATCCATCAGGGCCAGCGTGCCGCCGCAGACAGAAGCCATCGAGCTGGAGCCGTTCGATTCGGTAATATCCGAGACGATTTTGATGGTATAGGGAAAATCTTCCTCTTTGGGCTTGACCTGCTCGAGAGCCTTCTCCGCCAGGGCGCCGTGTCCGATTTCCCGACGGCTGGGGCCGCGTACCGGACGCACTTCGCCCACACAAAACGGCGGGAAATTGTAATGAAGCATGAAACTTTGTGCATATTCCTCCGTCAGGCCGTCAATCGTCTGCTCATCCCGACCGGTTCCGAGCGTGCAGGTAACCAGCGCCTGGGTTTCTCCGCGGGTAAAGAGCGCTGAGCCGTGGGAGCGAGGCAGCAGACCAACCTGACAGGAAATCGGACGAAGCTCCGTAAAACTGCGTCCATCGGGGCGCTTGCCCTCCAGCAGGAGTTTGCGGACTTCGGCCCGCTGAACCTTTTCGAGAATGCGTTTGACATCCCGAAGGGTTGCCCGGGGTTCCGCATTTTCCGGCATAACATATTCGGCGACAATCTGCTCTGCAATCGCCTCAAGGGCCTGTTTTCGCTCTGCTTTTTGGCGAATCTGATAGGCCTGACGATAGGCCGACGCGGTTTTTTCCGTAATTTCCGCAACCAGCTGCGGGTCCAGCTCCGAGACCGTCATCTCCTTTTCCTGTCCGCAGCGAGCTGCCAGCTCATCAATCAAATCACAAACCTGACGCACCACCTGATGGGCCTGTGCAATGGCCTCGGCGGCCTCGTTTTCGGGAATCTGTTTGGCATCCACCTCAATCATATTCACCGCTTCCCGACGTCCGGCCAGCACGAGATTAAAATCACTTTTTTCCCGCTCGTCATAGGTGGGGAAAAAGATGTATTTGCCGTCTACACGGCTCAGTCGGCAAGCCCCGACCGGCCCCAGGAAGGGTACTTTGCTGATTGCCAGCGCGGCACTGGAAGCAATCATCGCCAGCACATCGGGGTCATAGAGAGGGTCGGCGCTGAGAACTGTAGCAATAATCTGAACCTCATTGAAATACCCGTCCGGAAACAAAGGCCGAATCGGGCGGTCAATCATTCGAGCCGTCAAAATTTCCTTGGTCGTCGGGCGGCCTTCCCGTTTAATAAAACCGCCGGGGAATCGGCCTGCCGCACTGTATTTTTCCCGGTATTCCACATTCAGGGGAAAATAGTCAATATCCTCTGACCGCTGTTCCGCTGAAACGACTGTGGATAAGACCATCGTTTGGCCGATTTGGGCGACAACCGCTCCGTGGGCCTGGCGGGCAATCTGGCCGGTTTCCAGCGAGAGCATCTTGCCGCCGATTAACTTTTCAACTCTATGAATTGAGAACATTCGATTTATCCTAACAAATACCCTACTTTTTCTTGTCTATCTACAAACTCCACTTTCTCCGCAAGACGAAATTGTCTTTTGGAGAGTCCCGAAAAACAGAAAAGGGCCCTATTTTCGGAGCCCCAGACGTGAAATGATGTTGCGGTAACGGTTGATATCCTTGTTCCGGATATACTTGAGCAAGGAAGACCGTGTCCCAACCATTTTCAAAAGCCCTCGCCGGGACGAGTGATCTTTTGGGTGAGTTTTCAGATGTTCCGTCAGTTCGTTGATGCGTCCTGTCAAAATGGCAATCTGGACTTCCGGCGAACCGGTGTCTTTCTCATTCGTTTTGTACTCAGAGATGATTTTTCCCTTCATTTCTTTTGTTAACATCTTCGTCTTTGCCTTTCTACTGCGACCCGGAGCCCCAATAGCTCCTTAAGTCTTTTCTCTCGCTTACCTTACATCCATTTTCTCGTTTGTCTCGAATCGGCATTATAACAAATTAAACGGAATTATCAACCGTTTTTTAACTGAGGGCGATTTTTCGAGAGGAACTTTCAACTTTTTGAAGGTCCGATATAATGACGGGTATGTTATGCCTTTGGAACGGAACCAACACGGATGAATTGGGCGTGATGACCCGTCAGGAAGTGCGGGCATTCGACCGCTGGGCCATTGAACAGATGCATATTCCCGGGACTGTGCTGATGGAAAATGCCGGTCGAGGCGCCGCAGAGTGCCTGCTGGGAAAACTGGAGAAAAAACCGTTCAATCATGTCGTCATTTTCTGCGGTTCAGGCAATAATGGAGGAGACGGTTTCGTAATCGCCCGTCATCTGGCTAATTCCGGCGTAACAACCTCCGTAATTCTCTGCGGACGGCCGGAACGGATAGGGGCGGATGCGAAACTGCATCTGGAGATTATCGAGGCAATGGGGCTGGAAATCCGCTCTCTCCAGCGAAATGCCGGAATTCACAAGCAGGTGAAGGCTTTTACGGAAAAGGCAGACTGGATTGTTGATGCCCTTTTGGGAACCGGCCTGGAGGGAACGCTGGGCGAAGAGACCGCTGAACTAATCACTTGTATCAATGCCGCCGGCAAACCCATTCTGGCTGTCGATATCCCATCGGGTCTGGATTGTGACGAAGGAATTCCCCTGCCGGTCTGCATAGAAGCGGCGGCAACCGTGACGTTTGCAGCTCTCAAACGCGGCTTTGTCCAATGTCCGGAAAGCAGACGGGCAACCGGTGAGGTTTATACCGCCTCCATCGGCATCACCCCGGCCTTCTGGAAACAGCCGTCGAACCCCCGTTGATCGGCCCTGCTTGTCTTCCTCCGCTAATTCTTGGAAGCGAGGGTTTCGTAGCCGAGCAGATAATAAAACTGCTTCAGATTAAAGACAGGGATGGAGAGCAGTTCGGCTTTTTTCAGCAGCGCATCATATTGGGCCGCACGCGTTTGGGACTCTTCGTACCGCTGCTGAGCCGCCGGATTCATATCCAGTTCAACCTGAGACGGGCGCGGAAGGCGGCGCGGGGGCTCTCCCATAATGATAAAATCGGTATTGACCGTGATTTCGTCCTCCAGCGTACCGCCCCAGCGGAGAATCATCTCGCGAATTCTATCCGCTCCGTCTGCATCCGGTGTTCCATCCCCATTCAAATCAAATTCCCCGGCCACATAAAAGCGGTTGCTGGTTTTGGGGTCCCAAATCAGGTTGGCGACAATATCATCCAGAACAATCGGATTTTTGACGGAGGAACGGAGGATACGGGCGGCGGAGACATTGGGGCTGACCTGAAAGACCTCAATTTCCGCTTTGCCCTTGCCGTCTTCCGGCAGCGGGGCATTTCGGTCATAAACGGCAAAAGTCAGACCCCGATAAACATGGTCTTCCATCCCGACATTCAGGTAAATCACGCCGTTCTGGAAATCAATCTGAAGGATGCGTGCATCGGGTTTGAAGGCTGCCGCCGCAATATTCGGACGGGGCTTGATGCCTTCAATCTTCTCCATCGCGGTCCGCAAAGCGGTTTCCGTCTCTTTAAGTTTCTCCTGCAGTTCCACCAGGTCCAGCTGTTTCTGCCGGAGTTTGGCTTGCTCCTCCTCCAGACGATTCCGAAGGGCCTGGAGCTGCTGGTCCGCCGTCATTTCAATCATCTTTTTCAGTTCATCATAGCGGGACTGAATGTCGTTGGCATTCTTCTGATAAATCAGGGCCTCCTGACGGAGCTTTTCCTCCCGGATCAGGGCCTGCTGAGAAGCCATCGTAAAATCGTTCTGAAGCTTCTGATACTGCTGTCGGAGGGTTTCCATCTCCTGACGGGTCAGGTCCAGCGTCTTTTTCAGATTGGCGATGGTCTGAAGCAGAGCGATTCCGTCCGGACCGTAAGCGGGGCTCAAATCGGCTCCCAGATGGTCCTGCAGTTCGGTGATTTTCATTGCAATCAGATTCAGTTTTACAGTAGCCGGAGTGTTTTCATCCGGTTCCACCCCGAGAATGGTCCGAACCAGCTGATTAAACAGACTGTTCAGGGTGCCCAGATAACTTTTTCCGGACTCGGGCTTGCCGACGATTCGGCTGACGGCATTCTGTTCCGCCGGGGTAGCGAATTTGGCCAGTTCGGTCCGGGCGGCGGATTCGGCCCCTTTATATTCCTCCGCCTGCAGATAAAAGATAACCGCCAGGGTGGCAGCAATCAGGAACAAAATCACAAATGTTACCAAGGCGATTTTCATCGCATTGCTTTGTCCGGCTCGCACAGCCATGCCTAAAACTCCTTATCCAAAGGTTCTTTCATCGCCTCACCGCCCCGCTCGGGGGAAGAAATATAAAAAAGATAATATCACGTCTCCGGAACCGTCTGTCAATAAAAAAGGGGCCCAAGCGGAGTTTTTCGCCGGCCCGGTCTTTCCGTTGAAACCCAGCCGCCAATGTGGTATAGTGAGAAGTCTATGGGAAAGAAAAGAAGACAACAGACAAACCAGGAAGGCGGTTCGCCCAAACCGGGGCAGCAGCGTCTGCAGCGCATTCTGGCGGCGGCCGGGATTGATTCCCGCCGGAAATGTGAAGCCCTGATTCTGGAAGGCGCCGTCACCGTCAACGGCCAGGTGGTCAACCAGATGCCGGCCTTTGCAGACCCCGAAAAAGACGATATCCGGGTTTACGGGCAGCGAATCCGGCAGCCGGAAAAATGCTACTTTCTCCTGAACAAGCCCAAAAATGTCATCTGCACCAATTATGACCCGCTCGGACGACGCCAGGCGGTCGATTTAATCCCCTGCAACAAGCGGATTGTCTGCGTCGGCCGGCTGGATGCTGACACGACCGGGGCTTTGCTGCTGACCAACGATACGGAATTGGTTAACCGGCTCACTCACCCGAGCTTCAAAGTCCCAAAAACGTATGAAGTGGAAGTGAACGGGAGAATGGAGAGCCAGCATATCGAGAAACTAAAGAAAGGGGTCTGGCTGGCGGAAGGGAAAACGGCCGGGGCAGCCGTAAAGGTGCTTCGGCGAACCAACTTTGAAACCACCCTCGAAGTCACTATCAAGCAAGGCCTCAACCGCCAAATCCGCCGGTCTTTTGCCCGGCTCGGTTTTAAGGTCAAATCCTTAAAACGCATCAAAATAGGCAACCTGAGTATTAAAGGTGTTCCTATCGGGGGCTACAAAGAGCTGACCATCGGACATATCAAGGGACTTTTGCGGAGCTGTTCCCAACCCAAACCTTCTTCAAAACCCGCAAAGGCCCAGCCACATCCAGAACCCCCATCCGAGACTGTCGAGTCCACCGAACAGACGGAAGCGTAAGAGCGGTTTGCTTTTCGACCCATTATTTTCTATCTTTTAAATAGCCCGAAACGGGGGGATTGGCCTGTTATCGTAGAGAACACCAACAAGCGATTCCTGAAATGTCTTTGCCTCGTTACCTCGTTTCGCCTGGTCCGGGCCGGTTTGACCCATCGCCGGTCCGGATTTTTTTATAAAGGAAGTCCGAGCCGGGCAAGGACCTGACCGATGCGGTCGAAATTCATTTTGTTGCAGACATCGCTGGCGCCGGCGGCCAGCAGCAGCTCATTGGCTTCATCTTTGGCGGAAATGCCGATAATCGGGATTTCATAGCCGGATTTCCGAATATATTTAATCAATTCGCTGCCCTTTCGGTCCGCCAGGTCGTAATCCACCATCACCACATCAAAACCGCCTACGTCAAACTCATGCTGGGCATCGATAACCAGAGAACGGATGACTACTTCGTGTTCTTTCAAAAACGCCCCCACCACGACCCGGGCAAAGGTTTCATGACTTTCGACCAGCAAGATTCGCATCGTGTCAGCCCCGCAGAACGAATTCTCCAAACAACGGATTCGTGCTCACAGAATCATTTTGTCGATATCTTCAAGAAGTTTCTCACGTGTCTGTTTTTTAAAGAAGAGGACCTTCATATTGCCCCATTCGCGTTTATCAATCATCTCCAGCTGTCCGTACAGTTCGAGCACAACCGAACGCAGATGCGTGCGCAGGATGACAATGGCCCCGTCTTTGACCTGGAGGTTGATTTGCTTCATCAGATTATACACATCGCTGGCCATGTCGCAGTTTCTGCTCATTTCATAAGGCGGGTCCACAAAAACCAAGTCGTACATTTCCTCCTGGACAGCAGCCCCAATTTTCAAAACATTGTAGCAAATCGTGCGGGAAGATTTGAGAAAGCCGGCTTTGGCGATATTTCTATCCAGAATCTCCACAGTTTTGCGGTCTTTTTCGATAAATGTCACCCACTTTGCCCCTCGGCTGAGGGCTTCAAGACCGAACGAACCGGTCCCGCAGAAAAGGTCGGCCACCACGGCATCCGCCGGGAGGTCCCACTTCATCATGATATTGAAGATCGATTCTTTCACGCGGTCGGTGATGGGGCGGGTGTTGGTTCCAATGGGGGAAAAAAGCCGCATTCCGCGCCGTGAACCTGCTATGATTCTCATCGCAAACCTCGTCAAGGGGTTTCATTTCCCATATTCCAACCCGCCATTTTATCTGTTTTGGAGCCCTTGACAATAAAAAGGTTAAAAATGCTTCTCCGGCAAGCGGTTCGTTGACAAAAAGCTTTCGACTGGGGTATAATGATTTTTGTCATCAAAACAAGGAGCAGGCGGTTATGAAACTACTGGTCAGTTTGAGCGGAAGCAGCGTTAACGAACTGACATTTGACCGCGGACCCATCTATGTCGGACGCCAGAAAGGCAGTCAGGTTTTTCTGCCGGACCCGGCCGTTTCCCGTCAGCATGCCGTTTTTTATACAACCAAAGACGGAACCTGGATTCTGGAAGACCTCGGCTCAGCAAACAAAACCTTTCTAAATCGCGTCGCCATTCATAAGGCTGAAATCAAAAACGGAGACACCATCCAGATTGCTGATTTTCAGATTCTTGTACAGCTGGATGAAGAAAGCAGTTCCCCGACTTCCTTTGCGGAAAAGGATGATACGCTGGTCGGCACCCAAATCCGAAAAGAGCTGCATACCGTAGAGCGAAACCTGGATGCGGCGGATGCCCCGCCGATTCGTTTTCCGGCCAAACGCGTTCGGCAGCTTACGGAGGTGATTGACCAAATCTGCCACGAACGGTCTTTGGGCAAACTGCACAAAATCCTTCAGGAAGTTCTGCTTCGACAGTTTTCGGGCCTGCACGTCTGGGTTGCCCTGCGGCGCGAACCGAGCGGACCGATGGAGGCCGAAGGAGGCCGCAAAATCACTACGGAAGCCGTCCAGCGCGTCGATTTAGCCGTCCCCAACAGTCTGGAAGAAGCCCTCGAAAAACACAAATACATGCTGATTCATCAGCTGCCGCGCCCCATTATCAATCGTGGGATCCGTTCGGTGCTGATTGCTCCGGTGATGTACCAAAAAGACTGCTTCGGGATTTTCTACATCGAGAACTCCACCGAGCATTCCCATTACAGTCTGATGGATTTGGACTATCTGGTGCTTCTGGCTCTTTATACGGGCATCCTGATTCAGCGTCTGCGGGAGATCTAAACGCGTTTGCCCGTCTTACCGCCGCCGAGCATATTTTCCCATCAATTGGGCCTGTCCGAGTATCCGGCCTTTCATAGCTCTTTCCAACTGAGCCCGCATAGCTCCCGCCGGCAGGTCAAGGACGGTATTCAGCGCGTACAATCGAAAAAAATACCGGTGTGTCCCGCTCGGAGGAGCCGGCCCCCCGTAACCAATTTTGCCGAAGTCATTCACCCCCTGCCGGGCTCCATTCGCCAGCTGCTTTTGCACAGGCACATTCTCGGGCAGAGAACCGGCATCCCCGGGGATATTCCAAATCAGCCAATGAACCCATGTGCCGACCGGGGCATCGGGATCATCACAAATCAACGCAAGACTTTGCGTTTCCTGCGGCAGTCCCTCCCAAGCCAGCGGAGGCGAAACGTCCTCCCCGTCGGCTGTGTATTTCGGCGGAATCATCTGCCCGTCGGCAAAAGCAGGGCTTGATAATTTGAACATGGCCTGTCCTCCTTGTTCGGACTGTTTTTTTGCAAATTTCTTCGGCCTGTTTCTCTTGCTGTATAGAATCGATTATATTGTCCAGACCCAAAGGCAGAAAGGAAAAAACCAATCGAAGCTGAAGTGAAAAGGAGACGAGGATGCCGCTCGATTCGAACAGAAAACATGTCGTCATTGTGGGTCTTTTAACGGTGGTTTTGGGGGTTTCCTGCCAACAACAGCAGACCGTTCTGCCCCCTGCCTCCGGAACAGTAAAAGTTCTCCACAATGGAATTGAATGGACGAACGGACAATCCTTCACACGAATCAGTTTTTACGGAGACAACAAAGTTCGGGTGATAAAATGGGTAAATCCTGCAACACCCGACCCCAACAGTTTGGTCGTCATCGCTTCCAACCCGCAGCGAGTAAAGCTGTCTCTGGCTGAAGACGCTTTTCAATTTGTCCTTTGTTCGGATAAGCTCACAGTCCGCCTGTCCAAAGAAGACGGCACAATCGAATATCAGGATGCCGCCGGACAGACTCTGTTAAAGGAGCAAGGCCCCCCTGCCATTCAGCCGGTTGAGATTCCCTATGAAACAGACGTATTTAGTCTGGAACAGCGGTTCACCCTGCATCCGGAGGAAGGGTTATATGGTCTTGGCCAGCATCAGGACGGGTATATGAACTATCGGGGCCGAACCGTAACGCTGGTTCAATCCAACACGGAAGCCGCTATTCCGTTTCTGATTTCCACCGGCGGCTGGGGCATTCTTTGGGACAACTATTCGAAAACTGTTTTCTCTGATGGGACCGGCGGGATGTCATTCCAGTCCGAAGTCGGCCGACAGGTAGATTATTATTTCATCGCAGGCCGCACAATGGATGAGGTCATCGCCGGATATCGAGACCTGACCGGACAGGCCCCGCTGTACGGCAAATGGGCCTACGGCTACTGGCAAAGCAAAGAACACTACAAGACTCGTCAGGAGCTGCTGGGCGTTGCGGAAGAGTATCGGCGGCGTCAAATCCCGATTGACAATCTCATTCAGGACTGGAACTACTGGGGCGGAAATAACAACTGGAGCGGAATGGTCTTCGACGAAACCCGCTATCCGAATCCCAAAGAAATGGTGGACCGGCTGCATCAGATGAATTACCACCTGATGATTTCCATCTGGCCGGGGTTAGGGCCGGATACAGCCGTTTTTAAAGAAATGGACCGAAACGGCTTTCTGTATCCGCCGTTCGGCTGGGCCGGCTTTAAATACTATGACGCCTACAACCAGCAGGCCAACGCTGTCTATTGGAAATATCTGAAGGAGGGGCTCGTTTCCAAAGGAATTGACGGCTGGTGGATTGATTCGACCGAGCCGGATGTGATTAACGCCCTGACCAAAGAGGGAACGGAGGCGTGGCTGAAATACATCGGCAGAAATCATCGCGGTTCTTTTGCCCGTTATCTGAACACCTATTCGCTGGTGATGACGGATGCCCTCTATCAAAATCTGCGAAAAGAAAATGAACACAAACGCGTCTATATTCTGACCCGTTCAACCTTCGCGGGCCAACAGCGAAACGCTGCAACAACCTGGTCGGGGGACATCGGAGCCAGCTGGGAGACCTACCGCAAACAGATTTCGGCCGGCTTAAATCACTGCATGGCCGGAGTGCCGTACTGGACCTTCGACATCGGCGGTTTTGTGATTGGAAGCTACGGCGGCGTCTTCTCCAACGGGGGCAAAGACCCGGCCTACCAGGAACTCTATACACGAATGTTTCAGTTTGGGGCGTTTTGTCCGATTTTTCGAGCGCACGGCTCAGAGACGCCGCGGGAAATCTGGGAGTTTGGGGACTTTACTGATACACTGATTCAGTTTGACCGGCTTCGGTATCGGCTCCTGCCCTATATTTACTCGCTGGCCTGGCGCATCACCCGCGAGGGCTATACCCTGATGCGGGGACTGCCGATGGATTTTGCCGAAGACCGGCGAACCTATTCGATAGACGATGAGTTTCTGTTCGGTCCGGCCCTTTTGGTGTGCCCGGTTACGGAGTATATGCTGCATCGTCCGCCGGAAGACAGCATTTTGATTGGGCCTGAGCATTTCCGCACACCGGACGGCAAACGCGGACTGAAAGCAACCTACTACAGCGATGCCGACTTCCAGCAGGTCTGCCGGGAACAAATCGAACTGAACATCAACCTGTTCTGGTACACCGGCTGGCCGGACTTTATTGAGGACGAGACGTTTTCGATGCGTTGGGAAGGCAAGCTGATTCCCTCGCAAACAGGGCCGCATCGGTTTCATATGAAAAGTTTCGGCCCCAAGCGGCTTTTTCTGGATGGAAAAGAGGTGCCCTGCAATTACTGGTCGGTGGAGTTTTATACCGTTCCGGTTGAACTGGAAGCGGGCAGGGCTTATGACTTTGCATTTGAAACCTCCAATTCCGTCTTAGGGGCCTTTCGGGCCCAGCTGTACTGGAAAACTCCGGATATTCACCACCGCGAAAAACAAACGGAACCGCGGAAGCAGAGCCGTGCGGTTTACCTGCCTGCAGGAACGGAGTGGCTGGACTTCTGGACGGGGAAAACCTTTGCGGGCGGACAAACGCTCGAAGCTGATGCTCCGATTGACAAAATCCCGCTGTACGTCCGCGCCGGTTCCATTATCCCAATGGGGCCGTTTATCCAGTATGCCGCGGAGAAGCCGGCGGACCCGATTGAGCTTCGAATCTACCCGGGGGCCGACGGCTCTTTTGTCCTCTATGAGGATGAAAACGACGGATATAATTATGAAAAAGGGGCATACAGCACCATCGAGTTTCGATGGAATGACCGGGAAAAGACCCTGACAATTGGAGAACGAAAAGGCAGCTTCGACGGAATGCTCGCAAACCGAACCTTTCAGATTGTTTTCGTACGGGAAAACCACGGAACCGGCATTGAAATCACCACACAGCCGGATGCCTTCCTTTACTACAGCGGAGCCCCGCGACAGTACATCTGGAAAAAGCCGTGAGGACGGACTACAAAACCGGTGCCCACTTGACCAGCATGGCGGCGGCCACTTTTTCCGCTGCGTTCCGTCCGTGCAGCCGTGAAACCAGCTCCAACGCGAAGGGAATCGCCGTTCCCGGCCCCTGGCTGGTAATGCAGGTTTTATCCACAACCACCGGAGCGGACTGGGCGGAAGGCAGTTTGTCCTGCATCGAAGGATAGCAGGTTGCCCGACAATCATCCAAAAGTCCGTGATGCGCCAGCACCACGGCGGGGGATGCACAAATCGCGGCGATCCAGCGGCCTTCCTTTTTCTGCTTTTTGAGCAGTTCCGTCAAAACTGCACAATCGCGCAGATGTTCAGCCCCGGGCATACCTCCCGGCAGCGCGATTAAATCATAGGTTTTGCCCCAGCAGTCCCCTATCAGGCAATCCGCCGTCAAGTTCACATCTCGGGAGGCCTTGATTTGGAGCGACTGTACGGACGCGACGGTCACCTGCACGCCTCCCCGGCGAAGCACATCAATAATGGTAACGGCTTCCAGTTCCTCTGTTCCGTCTGCAATAGGTACCAGCGCTGTTTTGGGCATAGTTTTACTCCTGTTTTGCGTTCATCAGGAATGATAGCACAGGAAAACGTTTAAGCAAGACCCAACAAAACAACAATAATGGATATACTAAGTCATATATGATTTTCTCGCGAAATTTTGCCGAAAAAAAATTGACAAAAAGGAGCGAGGAGTTTTTATTATGAAGTCTCGATGTGGGGCCGTAGCTCAATTGGTTAGAGCATCGGACTGTCGATCCGAAGGTTGAGGGTTCGAGCCCCTTCGGCCTCGCTTCCTAAAACCCTGCAAAATCTGATTTTGCAGGGTTTTTCTTTTTTTCCTCCGCCGCTCCGATACAATAAAAAAAGAAGGAGTTTTTATGAGCAGGCGAAAAAAGATTCCATACGCCATGAGCCGCCGAAGAAAGAACGGCCTGCTGCTTTTCTGGCTCTTTCTCGTACCGGCCGGGCTGGGGGTTCTTGACCATCAGTTCGGAGGACCGCTGCGGTCAACGGTTCAGAAGCATTTCTTTTACAGCCCCGACCAAAAGCGATTTCACCTTCAAACCTTTCCCGTAACCGAGGTCATCGATGGAGATACTCTGGATATTCGCACAGAGAACGGGGAAATTGTCCGCGTCCGGCTGCTCGGTGTGGATACTCCGGAAACCAAACACCCGACGGTCGGGGTGATGTACTTTGGACCGGAGGCGGCCGATTTTGTCCGGCAGCTCATCGGCTCCGGTCCGGTCACCCTCCTGCTGGATAATGTCGGCGACCAGCGGGATTTATACGGCCGTCTTTTGGCCTATGTCCGTCTGGAAGATGGACGAATCGTCAATGAGGAAATCATCCGAAACGGCTGGGGGTATGCAGACCTGCGGTTCGAACATTCCCGGTTCGCCCAATACGAAACATGGATGGAAGAGGCCCGCGAACAAAAACGAGGGCTCTGGAAAGAGGTGAGGCGGGAGCAGCTTCCGCAATGGCTGCGGGATAAGCGGCCCCTGCTGCTTCGGTAAAAAATTGTCTCAGGGCAGTATAGACTGAAATTGGTACCGCCCGGATGGAACAAGGATGACCGCTCTGCCGTCCTGCATTCGGAGAAAAACAGCATCCCGAAACGCACGGAGCGGTTTTCCATTCAGGCGAATGTGCTCCGGACTGTCCGCCGGCAGTGCCGCCTCCGCTGCTGTATTGCAGGGAACCGTCAGGTCAAGAACCAACTCTTTTCCCCTGCGAGACCAGGAGACCTCAATCGGGCCGTACAGAGAACGGTACGTCCCTTTGCACCACTGCAGGTCTTCAACCGGCTGGGGCCAAATAAGAAACGTTCGAAAACCAGGCTCCTCCGGATGCGGCCGAATCCCCACAAGGCCCTGTCCAAACCACTGCTGAATATGGCCGAGCATCAGATGGTTCATCGAAGAGGTTGTCGTCGCGTCCCAGGCCTCCGGCAGAGAAGTCCAGCCCTGCTGCAGAATCCAGCCGTAGCTGCCTTTGTCCGTACGGCTCGCAATCCGATAGAGAACATCGGCACGTCCGGCGTCCATCAGCGCACGGACCAGATAATGAAAACCGATATCACCGGCGGTCTGCTGCCAGTTTCGCTGCCGAAGGTCCTCGATAAGCGTTTCAAGAACCGACAAACGGGCTTCCTGCGGGGGCATCGAGAACACCAGGGCCATCGCATTGGCCGTCTGGGGACTGCCGAAGTTCTGATAGACCGCCCTGCCGTCGAAAAATTCGCTGTTGAAACGATTTTTTATTTTTTCGAACAGGTCGCTGTACCGGCGGCTGTCTTGTGGTTTTCCGAGCACCTCGGCGGCATCGGCAAGTGCCCTTGCACAGCCGGCAAAGGTTGCCGCCGCTGTCAGTGTTTTCGGTGTAAAGCGGGAAGGCCCCAGCGATTGGCCGTGCCCGTAATCATACCAATCGCCCAAACCCGGAATGGGAATCAGGTTGTCGGAAGTCGCCTCCATCCAATCAACAAACCGCTTCATCATTTCGAAGTTCTCTTCAAGAATGCGCCGGTCTCCGTACCATTGATAAAGCAGCCAGGGGACAAAAACGCCTGCGGCTCCCCATTCGGGGCTGTATTGGTATGCCCCTTCAAAAACCGGATAATTCGGGGCTACTGTGTAAATCTGACCGCTTGCATCTTGTGAATCCCGCATATCCCGGGCGATTTTTCCAAAGTATGCCGCCGCATCATAATTCCAGAAAATTGAAGGCCCCATCAAATAGGCCTGTTCAAGCCAGCCGAGTTTCTCCCGCTGGGGGCAATCCGTCAGGACATGAGCCATATTGCTCTGCACAGCCCAGTCAATCAGCCGGTCAATCTCGTTGAAAAGAGGCTTGGAGCAGGTGAATGTGCCGACCCGCTCGGAAGCATTCCGCACCTGCACGGCCGACACGTCCTTAACGACAGGCAGACCTGACGGATTCGGAAATCCCTCCGGAACGGCACCGGAGATTTCCAAATACTGAAAGCCGGTATAACAAAAGGCATCCGCCCAGATTTCCTCCCCATCCCCCCGCAGGATATATTCCCAATAGTTCGGCCTGCCGAGTCCCGCCTGATTCACGCGGCCTCGGCCGTCATTGGTATTGCCTGTCTGACCGTGCCGCTGCTCGGCGGGCGTCATTCGGACCGTCGAGCCCGCAGGCCCCGCAACCGTAAGCCGCGGCACAAAAGAGGCATTTTGTCCGAAATCATACACAAAAAAGCCCGGCTCCGGCTCCTCTATCCTGACCGGTTTGAAGACCCGTACAGTCTTCATCGGAGGAAACATAGAAGCGGATAACCGCCCGCCTGGACCGGCCGTCCGTTCAGCCGCAAACCACTGGGAATCATCAAACCCCGGCTCCGCCCAGCCGGCTGGAAGCCGCCGGGCGTCATAACTGCTGCCGCCGAGAATCGCATTGTGAAGATAAGGCCCGCCTGTCCACTTCCAGGAATCATCCGTACAAATGAGCTGTTCCGTACCGTCTTTGTAAACAATTCGGGCCTGCAGAATCAGCTTCAGGGGGCGGTCGGCCCTGACAAAATGAATGCGGCGGTCTCCTTTTGTATTGTAAAACCCCTTGCCCAGCATCACACCGAAGGCATTCGGGCCTTCCCGAAGGGCGTCCGTAATGTCAAAGGTATCGTAATAAACCGTCTTCTCATAGACCGACCAGGCCGGAGCCAGAAAATGGTCGCCGACCTTGCCGCCGTTCAGGTACAGCTCATAATGCCCCAGCCCGCTGACAAAGACAAAGGCCTTTTGAACACCGGGTTTCACAGAAAAAGTTTTTCGGAAAATCGGCAGCGGATAAAGCGAGGAATCGGTCTGTGAAGCATGAATCCATTCAGCCTTCCAGTCTCCCTCATTCAGAAGACCCGTCGTCCAGCAGGCCGGCCGACTCCAGCCGGAACGCCGGCCCTGCCGATCCCAGACCCGCACCTTCCAAAAATAGGAAGAGGCGGACTTGAGCGCCGGGCCTGCATACTCTACATTCACAGACTGACTCGAGAGAACCTTTCCGCTGTCCCAGATATCTGCTCGACCCTCCGCCAGTTTTTGTTCAGACGAAGCTACCAAAATCTGATAAGCAGACTGGGAAACCCCTTGCCGTGACGAATGAATGACCCAGCTTAAACGAGGTCTGGGGGTGTCAATTCCCAACGGGTCCGTCAGATACTCGCATCGCAGAGAATCCACCGCAACCACGGTCCGGTCAGAAAGTCCCGGAAATAATTGACATCCCCCGAAAAAGAGACCGGCAAGCCAGATGCAAAAAAACTTCCATTTTTTGAATTTGGCTGTCATTTCGATTTATCCGATTCGGGGGATTTTCCCTTCAGGTGCTTTTCGAGGAATTCCCGGGTCAGTTTCGGGACGTTGGGGTCGCGAAACATCCCATGTCCGCCCCCTTTGACGGTATAGAAAATCACCGGCACCCCGGCCTTTCGAAGGGCCTCATCCAGCAGAATGCTCTGATGATAAGGCACAACCGGGTCCTGGTCCCCATGGACAATCAGGAACGGGGGGGCCTTGGGGGACACATAGGTGATGGGGTTGGCTTTTTGAACCTTGTCCTTATTTTCCTGAATCGGTCCTCCGATGAGCAGCGAGGCCGGCGAATCAGGCGAATTGTGAACCATTCCGCCCGGCAGGCGGTGGTCATCCATCTGCAGAAAATCCGTCGGCCCGAAATAATCGACAACGGCCTGCACCGCACTGGAAAACTCAAGATGCTCTCCCTTGTCGAACTCTTTCGTATCGCCGGTTACACCCAGCATCGCCGCCAGATACCCACCGGCCGAAGGCCCCCAGGCGGCGACATGATTGGGGTCAATCCGGTATTGCTCTGCATGGCGTCGAAGCCAGCGAACCGCCGCCTTGCAGTCTTCAATCTGAGCCGGAAACTTGGCGTGCTGACTGAGTCGATAATTGATCGACGCAACGGCATAGCCGTCCCGGACATACTCCAGCGGAACCCCCTGTTCCTTGCTGCCCGCCAGAAAGGCCCCGCCGTGAATATAGACAATCAGCGGAAAATTGTCCCCCTCCGCCGGCAGATACAAATCCAGCTTGTGACGTTCGTGCCCGTCGGTCACGTAAGCCAAATTCCGATAAACCGGCCCGGCCTTCTTCTCGGGAAGGTCAGAGGGAGAGCCGGCCATCCCGAGGGGAAAAACCATCCACGGTGTGAGAAGAACAAGATGACGGAAAGACATAATCAGACCCCTTTCTATAAATCGAACCGGAGAGGGCAGGATTCGCTTCGCGGCTCCTTCGGTGTCGAACCCGCTTGAGGACGCACCTGTGTCCTGCGGGTTCTCATCCCGCCCGGGAAAAAACAAGTCGATTCCGCTGTCGAGAACACAGACCCTTTTCCCCTATGACAACCACCCGGCAAACCGGAGAGGGCGGGATTCGAACCCGCGGTAGAGACAAGCCCTACACAGCCTTTCCAAGGCTGCTCGATCAGCCACTCCGACACCTCTCCAGACAGACAGGTATCATACAGGCAAAAACGGCGGGATGCAACCGGAAAAATTGCGGTTTATCGTTCGATGTTTTCGCTTCGCCGGCGATGAAAGAAGGCCTGCAGCTGGGCCCGGCAGTCATCGGCCAAAATTCCGGAGGTCACTTCGAGGCGGTGATTCAGACGCGGGTCCTGAACAATATTGTACAGACTGCGGACGGCACCGGTCTTGGGGTCATCCGTTCCGTAAACCAGCCGGTCCAGACGGGCCAGCACCAAAGCGCCGGCACACATCGGACACGGCTCGAGCGTTACATAAATGGTACAGCCGTTCAGCCGCCAGTTGCCGATGTATTCGGCCGCCTGAGTCAATGCAATGATTTCCGCATGAGCCGTCGGGTCGTTGAGCTGCTCCCGCTGGTTATAGGCCCGCGCAATCACACGGTCTTCATACACAATCACACAGCCGATCGGCACATCGCCGTTTTCTTCGGCGATATAGGCCTGGTCGATGGCCATCCGCATATATTGTTCATCTTTGGACAAGGAACCTTCCATTTTGCGCCTTTCATCAGTTCAGCCGAATTGTCAGGGGCTCCAGATTTTCCGAGGCGGCGATTTTACAGCCGTCCGCATAGACTGACAAGCCCTTTCCCAGTCCATACCGCAGGCCCGTTTGGTCCCACAGAATCGTCAGGGACCGTCCGCGGAAAGGAATCCTGTCCAGGCAGAACCACTCCCAGGTCTGCGGCGGAATCAGCGGGTCAATCCGGACCTCTTCTCCTTCCGAAGGGACCAGCCCCGCCAGACCGGTAATCACCAGGTCGCAGAAGGTCGAATGGTTGTAAAAGCGGCTTCGATTGGAATCCGGCGTCAGCCACGCGCCGGTCTTTTCGTCGAGGTATTCTCCGATATAGGGTTTGCCGTCCCGACGGTGGCTGCGAGCATACGTAAGCATGGCTTCAAAAAAGTCCTTGCGGCCCATATACGGCTGCGAATAATGGCGGAGCAGGTTGGCCAGCGCCGTTAAGGTCTGGCTGGTTGCAAAGGGCCAGACGGCCCCGTCCCATTCGCAGGTGCCGACGCCGTGACTGCGAAAGGCCGGATGCCGACGCTCCGCCGTGGTAAGCCCCATCGGAGCCCAAAAGCCCTCCGGGTCCGTCAGCTGCCGCCAGGCCTCTTCATACCCTGCATCCGGCAGGTTAAAATACCAGGGAATAAAGCCGATGGCCTCACGGACATCCGCCGGCGTCATATCCGGATGAAGCACCTTAAAAAATTTCGCCTGCGGGTCCCACAGATGCTTCTGAATCCGTTCTTTGAGACGGACGGCCTGCTCGGCATACTCACGGGCCAACGAATCTCGGCCGGCCATTTGGGCAATTTTCGAGACCGCCAGCATATTCGCATACAAATAGCAGTTCAGCGGCGGCCGTATGTTTTTCTCTTTTCGCGAACCGCTGATGGATTCCTCCATCCCATCCCGTACATCAAACTGCCAAAAAAGACCGTTTTCCAGCCCCTTTTCCGCCCGCCAGCGATTCAGGTCCTCAACAAATGCATCCAGCAGGCCAATCAGGAAATCCCTGTCCGGATGCACCCAATACCGCCGGTACAGCGCCCACGTCGCCCAGTTGCTGTATTTGTGAAAATGGGGCTGAAGGGAGCCGTTGTGTCCGGTGTACCAAAACCGGGCATAGTCATCGATAAGCCGCTGGTCCCGCAGCCAGGTGCCTTCATAAATATGATGACCGACGGCGCAGCTGATGGTGTTGTACGGGCCGCTGTGGCTGACCTTATCGAGAAACTCTGTGAGGACAAGGCCGCTCGGCGTCTCTTTGATATGCTTGCGAAAGGTCCACCAGCGGAAATAGTAAATCTCCTCCAGTTCCTTGTCGGGACATTCGAAAAAAGGGGTGTTTTCCTTCATCCATTGCCATGCCTGCGCATTGGGAACCGCGTTGACAATCGGTTCCTCATCCATCTGATTGAAGGCATCCACATAATGGCGAAAAGAGTCCGGATTCAGGACGGACTCGGTGAGCCCTTCCGCCCGGAAATCCCGGAGATAAAAAACGGCCGGCGCAACCGGCTCATCCGCCCCGGGTTCATCCCAGCCGGGAATGAATTCGCTGCCGCTTTTGTACTTCTGGACATCATCGGTCAGCCGATACCGCCCCGTGCGAAACTCGATTCGATGAGGGGTTCCCTCCGGCACCCCGAACGGGGCTTTTTGCAGGACAGGTTTTTCATCCAAAAAGAAATCAAAACAGCGGTTTTCCGAGTCGATTTGAAACCGAAACGTATGCCACTGCTCCCGGACCAGTCCGGCAAGGGAACGGTATTCCCCCGATTGAGGGTTCAGCAGAAGACTGTTCAGCTGCGTATCGATTCGCAGCGGAATCAGACGGTCCCCTTTTTCGGAAAGGATTTCGATATCCAGCACCTCTCGCGGAGACTGGACATACAAACGAAAGGAGATGGATAGCCGGGGACTTTTCTGAAAGACCCGGACCGCCTTGGCATAATCATAAGGGTCTGTATCCTTGAGCATCAGGCTTTTTTCCGTCCGGCTGGGAAACTCTGCGATTTCCACCGGGCACCACTGGGGCGAATAAATGTTCCAGTTCGGGACATATCCGCCGGTGTCCATTCGGCTGAAATCATCAATAACCGGCCCCTGCACCTGCCCTTTGACAGGAACGGGAATGCGGGCAATCCAGATGTCTTCTTTGCTGACTGAATACACAACCCAAAGGTCGTCGCCGGGCGGGTTGCCGTTTCCTTCGACAATCCCGCGAACGTACTGCGGGCCGGGCCGTTTTTCCCGACCCCAATACCGCTTGGGCGGCACTTCCCCGTGCACCACAAGGAGATTGTCAAAGTGAATCCCATCCTCGCCTGTTGCGACACACAAAGGATGGCGTGCCTCACTGCCCGTCGGATTATAAACGAGGGCATAGCGTCCGTCATCGGTGCGCTGGCCCCAGATTTTGGCCCCGCCGTAGGTGAGCGTTTCGCAGCGAACCGGATAGGACCATGTCTCGCCCTGGTCGCGGGTGATGGTAACCCAGCGGTCTTTGAAAAAGCCCACAATCACTCCGTCCGGACGGGTATAAAAACAAAAGGCCTTGCCGGGCTTGCTGCGTCCCTGGGGCGGCGGCCACGACACGCGATAAAAGTCATCGCGGTCCTGGGCAAACTGGTCTTCCTCCCACCATTGGAGCCGCCGAACCTTGTCCTCCAGAAAGGCATTGCACGCAAAGACAAAGCCGACATCGTCCGATTCCGTATAAAGCGGATACAGCAGCGGCCCTTTCCAGTTGTCATTGACCCGAATGAAGTAAATCGGCCCCAGCGAGTCATCCGGACGGATTTCCCGCACGACCCTGCCGATGCCGTCGCCGTAGGGCGAGCCGTAAAAGCCCATCGTCAGGAACCGCCCGTTGGGAGCGATGTAAAACCCCATCCTCTGGTGCATATACGGATAGGTGATTTGGGCTTTTTCATCCGCCAGAGGATAGACGGGAAACAAAACCTGCGGGCGGCTCCAGTGCCGGCCGTCTTTGGAACGGACAAGCATTGTCGCCCCGGGCGGAATATGTTCCCCAAAAGGATTGTTCAAATACTGACAATAAAACTGTCCGTTCGCATAGGCCAGCATCGGAGCATGGTTGTACGTCCAGCCCAGACCGTCCGACCATTCCGGATGGCTTCGGTTGGCCCGCAGAATCTGATAGTTATGAACCCCGACGGCCGGCGGCAATTGGCCGTCGTGGTAGCCGGTTTTGTAGTCGCTGTTGGAGGTTTTTACCGCTCCGACAAAGCGAACGGGCTCTTGTTCATCCCCTGCCGACCAGAGCAGTCCGGACAGAAGCAACACGAAACCGGTCAGGAGCCGGAAGGAATCCCCCGAATTTTCAATTGACAGGCCGGATGATTTGAACATAAGGCAAAACCGCTCTCTTTCTCCAGATTACTTGTTCTTCGAAACCTTTATCTCCTGAGTATCCAGTATAAAGCAGGTGTTTCCGTCGTCCATTCCTTCTGCTCGGTCGTGTGGACCGAAGCGATCTGACCGGTTTCCAAATCGATTCGGCGGATTTCAAACGTTTCACCATCCTTTTGTACGGGCAAAGGCAGTTTCTTTCCTTCCGCAACATAAACCAGATATTGGTTCGGCACATCAGCCAGAGCAAAGCAGCGGGCCGGCCCACCGGGCCAATCGAACGGCTTCATTTTGACAACCGCCTCCAAAAGCGAAGGTTCGGTCTTCGGCGGCAGCGGAGACAAAGAGCCGCCCCCCAGCAGCACGGCCCATCCAAAACGGCTGTCCGCCGAGTAAATGACCGCCTTGTCCGGATACTGTTCTCGGTATTCCCGCACCGCCCGAACCACCTGTTCAAAGGAAGTCGGTTTGGGATTGAGCAGGCGGGCATGCTGACGCGGCGCCAAATGTTTCCCCCCCTGCGGGGCGTACAGCGTCCCGTTTTGCTGATACCACCAATACCGAATATCAATCACGGAAACGAGTTCTCGATATTTCGGCTCGGACAGGATAACGTCCTGAACATCTTTTGTGCAGCTGAGGGCAATCAGCGGATTTTTCCGCTTTTCCTCTTTCCATAGCCGGATTGTATCCAGCCAAAAACGGACGAACTCCGCCGGCCCTGTGTATTCCGCCGATGTCATCTGAATCACATTTGTATTGTCCGCAAACGCATCCAGACATTGGCGGATATAGGCCTGATGCAGAGCACGACGGCCGGGATGGCCGACATCATAAAAGAAATGGTCCAGAAAGATTCGTTTGTCGCCCGCATAGGGCGGCGGTTCCGGAAAACCGGTATCATTGACGTTATTGGCGGGCCGCCACGGATAATCCGCCCAATGAGCCCCGGCCTCCAGCACATTATGCTGAAAATAGTTCTGATGCAGCAGAACCAGCCCTTTGCGTTCGCACAAATCCGCAAACTCCTTCAGACGGGCCCAATACCAGGCGTTATAGCGGGTCAAATCGTATCGGCTCAGACCGTCCCAGGCGGTGCCGATTCCGCTGCGGTCAAAGGGCTGCTCATAAAACGGCGGACGGACATCTCCGTTCATCCGTCGGACACGCTGATGGTCATCCCGCCGCCGGTCGTACCAAAGGCCGTAATTGTAATCCAGTACGACCTTGCCGGATGCCGCCATTTCAGACGTTAATTCCTCCAAATCATCCGTAAATCCCCGTCCGATACGGCCCGGGACAAACCGGGTAATCCCGATGCCGAAAGACGGGGCCTCATTCGGACGCGTCGTCCCCCTCCACCAGGCAACCCCTGTGCTCGTACCGGCCAGCAGACGCCCCTGACAAACCAGACGTCCATCGACAAGAGAAATTTTCTTCTCCGGCGGATTGGCGGAAACGGTTCGGCTCTTTGTTTCATCCCAAACCTTCTCCAGCGGCTGTGCAGCGGACGTATCGGAGACAATCGGCTCCTCCTTCGTTATTTTCCAGATAAACTCCGCCAGGGTCGGCATCGGTTTCGAGGAGGCGGCCGCCAGCTCCGCCGCTAATTCATAAGAGGGATTTGTCGTACCGGACGTGTCAATTTTCCAAAGACGAATCCGATTTGCCGCTTCTTTGCCAAGCCGCTGGGCCAGCTGGGCCTTATAGAGACTGTCGGGCTTAACAAAATTGTTGGACTGCTCCCACCAGCCGTCGCCTTCGAATTCCCCCCAGCATCCGAAGGCCCAGTTCCAGGCGGTCGGGGGCTTGGCGCATTCGAGAATCGCCGCATCACACTGCCAGAGAACACAATTGGCGCCGGTCCATCCGATGCCCTCGCCCCGGCTGCCGCGATGGCCCACCCGCAGGGCGTTCCCATCAATTCGGACATTGTCGTAGAGGACGCCGCAGGCCCAGCTTTCCAGCGGCCCGCTGTCCTCCAGCGGCTCCTTCGCCCAGCATTGTACAAATGCATTCGGCCCCGGTGCGCAGTAGCCGACGGAAAAATCGTGCCGCCCCCGTTCAGACCAGCACCGAAGAAAAAGGGTCATCTGGCCCATCGTAAAAAAGGTGTTTCTTCGCCAGCCGCCTTCCTCGGATACGGGCTCCAGAGACAGGCAATCCTCCACCGTAACCCATTTGGCTGTTTCCCAGACGGCCGCCAGCGAACCGGCAAAATGAACAGCCGTCAAGCGGCGAACCCAGACGTTTTCCGCATTCTCAATCGTAACGACCATCCAGGAATGATTCTCATCCTTGGGATTGGCCCGATTGTATTCCGACACACAGCGGAGATTTTCCACCCCGATATGATGAATCCGTCCGGGCCACTGGTATTTTTGAACGGTGCCTCCGCCCCACCGCTGCTCGAGGGCCGCCGTCAGCGGGGCATCCAGAACAATCCGCTCCCCCTCGACGGCACGAATCACCCGGTCCCAACGGATATCCCGCGAACCGGCCTTCCAGTCAAACTGACCTTTGAGCCCGCCGCCGAATCGATTCATTCCGATATGCTCAATCCACTCCCGCGTGCTCGGTCGGGTAATCATCACTGTATCCCCGACGGAAAGCCCCTCCGTATTCTCCAGACGAAGAGAATACGAGCCAACCGGAACAATTTCATCCTGAACCCGAACCGCCTGCCCCACGGACCGGTCATTCTTTCCGGCAATCCGAATAAGGGTTCTGCGGTCCGTGCCGGCGGCAATCAGAACCGTGCCGTTCTCGTCCATTCCCTCGCCGCGCAAGACCACCCCGGAAGAGCGAAGAACCAAACCGCCCTGCAGGATATATCGTCCCCGACGCAGGAGTACGGCCCCCCGAAAGCCGTCATTATTCAAAGGCAGCGAAGAAACATACTCTATGGCCGCCTGAATCCGAGCCGTATTATCCCCCTCGACGGGCTCAACAACCACCCGTACAGGGATATTAGGAATCGGTTTATCACCCCCCTCATAACCGCAGTGAGAAAAATCCGGAAGCCGGTTGCCCTGCGAATCGGCACCGTACTGAAGGGTTTCATTCGAATCAATTTTCAGGAAAAAGTCAGGTGCTTGATTCTCTGCTCCGATGGCTGCCCATGACAAAAAAACCATCGGAAGCAGCAAACCGGCCGCGGCGGGAAAGAAATTCTTCATCGAAATCAACCCTTGCTGATTTTTATGAATTTGTCAAAAGCCAACCTGCCTTGTCCGCTTTCCGTCTGCACCACAAAAAATTTGAAGAAAGACTGCCTGCGGGAAAAAACATCTAAAACGCATTATACTCCGGCATATCTTAGAAATGAACAAGGCAATCTTGCGCCCCAAAAAAGAGCATTTCGCGCAAAACATCGGTCCCAAAAAACTCATGCTCGATTGTAACAATTAGGTGTCAGGTTTTTTTCAGTGCGTCCAATTTGGCCTGGAGGATTTGGGAAACGATTTTGGGATTGGCCTGTCCGCCGGATTTCTGGATGACCTGGCCCATCAGAAACCCGAGGGCCTTTTTGGCCTTTTTGCTTTCCTGCACCACATCCTGCACAGCCTGCGGCTGCTCGGCAATCACAGCATCCACCAACGCTTCAATCTGTCCGCTGTCGCTGCTTTGAATCAGATTCCTCTCTTTGGCAATCGCTTCCGGATCGCCGCCTTCCCGGGCAATCTGCTCAAAAATCTGATTGGCAGCAGTGGCACTGACCAGTCCTTCCTCCGTCATTTTGGCCAGTTTGGCCAGCGATTCCGGTGTCATGCGAAGCTGGTCAACCCGGACAGATAATTCATTGGCAATCTTGAGTCCTACCTGCGTCAGCAGATTGCAGACCCGCTTGGGTTCGGCTCCGAGCCGCACGGTCCGGTCAAAAAACTCCGCCGTTGCGCGTTCGGCCGTGAGCACCCCCGCATCATAGGCGCTCAGCCCGTATTGATTTTCAAAGCGCTTCTGCATCTGAAGCGGCAGTTCGCCCAAACGGCCCTCCAATTCCTTCAGCTCTACCGGCGACAGCCGCACCGGCACCAAATCCGGCTCCGGAAAATACCGATAGTCGTGGGCCTCCTCTTTTTCCCGCTGCAGAACCGTTACCTCCTGCACATCATCCCAGCCGAAGGTCTTCTTGTTGCCCATCTGAAGCGTCTGTCCGGTTTCCAGAAACTCCTCATACTGCCGCTGCGCTTCATAGGCAATGCTCTTTTCCAGCGCCCGGAAACTGTTGAGATTCTTGACCTCTGTAATCGGCGTTTTGAAAATCTGCCCGTTCCGCCGGATATGCAGATTCACATTCGGCTCAAACCGCATATGCCCTTTCTGCATATCCCCTTCCGAAACGCCCAGAAAACGGACAATCCGCCGGAGCTCCTCGGCCATCGCCCGCACTTCCGCCGGGCTGTTCATATCCGGCTCCGTAACAATCTCCAAAAGCGGAGCTCCGGCCCGATTCAGGTCCACCGCCGTATAGCCGCCCAAATCGTGAATATTCTTGCCGGCATCCTCCTCCAGATGCACCCGTCGGATGCGGACTTTTTTCATTCCGCCGCCTTCCCCCGGAATCTCGATATATCCATCCTTCCCAATCGGCAGGTCGTACTGGCTGATTTGATAATTCTTGGGCAAATCCGGATAGTAATAACTCTTGCGGTCCCACTTGGTAAAGGAAGCAATCTGACAATGCAGGGCCATCGCCGTCAGCACGGCATACTCAAAAGCCGTCCTGTTCATCACCGGCAGCACCCCGGGCATTCCGATGCAGACCGGACAGACCCGCGTATTCGGCGGCTGCCCGTAAGCCAGTTCACAGCCGCAGAACATCTTGGTGCGGGTTGCCAAATGAACATGAATTTCCAATCCAACGACTATGGTATATTCTTTTTCAGCCACGGATATCCACCGAATTCTATCTTATAATTCTCTTATACTCCAATCCATTCGGGCCGAAGTTCATCAAAAAACCCAGTCTTAACTTCGTCGCCTTTAAATAATTTAAAACCTGGGCAAAATGGGCTTTTGAAAAACCTTCCGCTGTTTTGATTTCTATGACAATTTTATTTTCAACAAGAATATCAGCAAAATATTCTCCGATTATTTTCTCCTTAAAATAAACAGGAACGGCTTTCTGCTGCTCTGCAAGAACCCCGTTTTCATGCAAGGCCAATAAAAAAGCGTTTTCATAAACTTTTTCGAGAAATCCATATCCCAAATCGTTATAAACCTCAAAGGCACTTTTTAGGATTTTGTCCGTTATATCCTTATATAATAATTCCCTCTGAGGATTCATTTTATTTTTAATCCGTGTTAATCCGCGGCCAATGCCGGCATTCGCATATGCCAGTCGGTCTGCGACTCAAACATCCGGGCGATTCGCAGCAGCATCGACTCTGTAAACGGGGCTGTCACAATCTGAAGTCCGATTGGAAGCCCCTGTCCGTCCAGGCCGCAGGGAATACTGACGGCCGGCACCCCCGCCAGATTGACGGCAATCGTGTAAATATCCGCCAGATACATCTGAAGCGGGTCGGCTGTCTTCTCTCCGAATCGGAAAGCGGTCGTGGGACTGACCGGCATCATCAGGCAGTCCGCCTGCTCAAACGCCCGTGTAAAATCATTCCGAATCAGATTCCGCACCTTCAGGGCCTTCAGATAATACGCATCATAGTAGCCGCTGGAGAGGGCAAAGGTGCCCAGCATAATCCTCCGCTTGACCTCCGGCCCGAGGGCCTCGTCGCGGGATTTGGAATAGACCTCGATGTAATCGCCGGCCCGCGGGCTTCGATAGCCGTAATGCACGCCGTCATAGCGGGCCAGATTGCTGGAGGCCTCCGCCGTCGCAATCACATAATAGGCGCTGATGGCATACTCAAAATGGGGCATCTGAATCGGCACCAGCCGGGCCCCCAGTTTCTGATAAAGCCGCAGGGCCTCTTCAATCGCCTGCTGCACCTCCGTCTGAATGCCCTCCAGAAAAGACTCGACAACCGCAATTCGAAGTCCCTCCAACGGCGTTTCCAGCCCGGCTGTATAATCCGGGACCGGCGCGGTCTGTTCCGAAACACAGGTGCTGTCGCGCGGGTCGTGTCCGGCAATCACATTCATCAGCACGGCCGCATCCTCTACCGTCTGTGTAATCGGGCCGATTTGGTCCAGACTGGAACCGTAGGCCACCAGGCCGTAGCGGGAAACTCGGCCGTATGTCGGCTTCAGTCCGACCACGCCGCAGAAGCCCGCCGGCTGCCGGATTGAGCCGCCGGTATCTGACCCGAGAGCCGCCGCACACATCCGAGCCGCCACCGCCGCCGCCGAACCGCCGCTGCTGCCTCCCGGCACACGCGACACATCCCACGGATTGCAGGTCTTTTTCAGCCCGGAATTCTCCGTGCTCGAGCCCATCGCAAACTCGTCCATGTTGGTCTTGCCGACAATCACCGCATCCGCCGCCAGCAGTTTTTCAATCACGTGACCATTGTACGGGCTGGTAAAATGCTCGAGCATTTTGGAAGCGCAGGTGGTCGGGCCGAACGTGGTGCAAAGATTGTCTTTGACGGCTACAGGAACCCCCGCCAAAGGCCCCAGCGGCTGTCCGGAAGCCGCCTTCTCATCCACCTTTCGGGCCTGTTCAAGGGCTGTCTCCTTCAATAGCGTCAGAAAGGCCCCGACCTGCGGTTCAATTTTCTCAATCCGTGCAAAGAACCGCTCCACCGCCTCCCGGCTTTGCAGTTTCCCGGAAGCAATCCGGTCCCGTATGGAACGTACAGTCCACTCCATCCTTAATCCCGTTCCCTTCGATGCGATAAAAGCCACTGATACAATTCCGGATTGTCGTACGTTTGGGTCCAGGAATCATGTTCGGCATCCGGATAAATGGTCAATTTTGCCTTCCCGCCGGCCCGATTGACTGCGTCAACCATCTGCTGGGATTCGCTGAGCGGCACGACAGGGTCTTTGGCTCCGTGAAAAGCCCAGACAGGCACTTTCTTGAGGTTGGCCGCCGTAAAAGGCCGCCCTCCGCCGCAGATAGGTGCAATCGCCGCAAACCGTTCCGGCCAGGCGGAGGCAATCGCCCAGGTACCGTAGCCGCCCATGCTCAACCCGGTCAGATACACCCGGTCCGGGTCGATTTTATAACGCTCCAGCATCTCATCAATCAGAGCCAAAACTTCCCGCCCTAAAACCGGCCACCACTGCCCTTCCGGACACTGGGGGCTGACAATCACAAACGGAAAGTCCCTGCCCTGTTCAACGAGTTTGGCGGGCCCATGGGCCTTGACGCGGTTCAAATCGCTCCCCCGCTCGCCGGCTCCGTGGAGAAAAACCAGCAGCGGCCAGGAATCCTTCTGTTCATAGTCCGGCGGCAGATACAGCAGATAATCCAGCGTAAGGGTTACCTTCCGTTCCAGATGCCGGGCTTTTTGACGTTCCTGCTTTTTCTGTGAGTTCATCGCCTGTTCCTCCGCTGCTGTCAGCAAACCAACGGCCAATGCCGTCAAAACAAAAAAGAGTCTAAATTGCATCTGTTTTTCTCCTCATTCCGCTTATGCACCGGAATTGTCTTCAAGGATTTTGGGGACTTTGAAATATCCATCGCCGGCATCCGGGGCATTGGCCAGGGCCTGCTCATTGCTCAGCGACGGCTGCACCGTGTCTTCACGGAACACATTGCAGATGGGCAGGCAGTGTGCCAGCGGTTCCACATGCTCCGTATCCAGTTCATTGAGTTTTTCGATGTATTCGACGATGGCCGACAGCTGCACGCTGAATTGGGCGATCTCTTCTTCGCTCAATTCCAGCCGAGCCAGCTGGGCCACCCGACGAACCTGCACTGGGTCAATTTTGGCTGCCATAATCCCTATCTCCAATAGAAGAGGGAATTTATAGCAGAAACCGTCCCGGAAGGCAACCAAAAACTTCCCTGGCAAAAATGAAGGCAATGCCGGCAGGTCAGTTCTTCGGGTCCCCGTAAAGAACCCCTCGCCCATGTGTGCCTACATAGACTCGGCCAAATTGTTTAGGGTCGCCGGTGATTTGCAGAATCAACCCCCACTGATGCATGTCGTCATTGATTCTCACCCAGGATCGGGCCGTGTCAACCGAGCGGAATATCCCGTAGTGCCCCTTTACAATCCCAACCAGATAGAGAACCGGATACTCCCGCTCGCCCATCGCCTTTCCGAAACCGAAGGCACAGATTCGTTCAACCCCTTCTATCTTTTGAAAGGTTTCGCCCCTGTCCGTCGAATGAAAAAGTCCGTCATAGGCGGCCAGCCATAAATCCCCCTCCCGTTCGGGTACCGCATACAATCGGTCCTGACCGCCCCGCCAATCACCTCGCCAGCCGCCTCGCCTCGGAAGTCCGCCCGGCAGATTCAGCGGTTTTTCGGTAAACGACGTCCCTCCATTCGTACTGACAAACAGCCTGCCCTCGAACAAATCCATCGCATAAAAGATTTGAGGACTGCTTCCATCTGCAATCACCCGCCGGCCGGCAGGCAATCCTTCACACTTCGCCCAGGTTTTTCCCAAATCAACACTCCGAAAAGCGGCCCTGCGTTCCGGCGTCCAAATCCAGACGGAACCATCTGCGGCAACGGCAATCGAGCCCCCTCGGCTGTCCGGTTCCGGTTTTTCTGCGGGCTGCCAGGTTCGCCCCCCATCGAGAGAAAACCCGATACTGCTGTTTTGTTCGCCGGCTCCGCTGCCGACCCTGACAATCATCTCCGGCCGCCGCAGAGCACAGGCAAGTCCGGTACAGTTGCCGAATCGCGGATGAGCAAAATTGCCTTCCGGCGCCGGTCTGTCCAAATCCCAGTGAACAAACCCGGCATAATCGCCGATGGCCGTAATCAGCGGCGCCCCGACAGGAGGACTGAGCAAATCCAGCGTGACCGTCTGTTCAATCCCCCGGCTCATGACAGACCAGTGAACGGGCCTGCCGGCATCCGCATCCGTCAGATTGAAGGTTTCATAGCCGCCGTAGCCGGTTGTAAACAGAGCATGATTGGGATTTGTCGGGTCAATTTCCACATCAAACATCCAGTGAATCACGCTGCTTTGCACATAAGGGGCATTCGAATAATCAAACGTTGAATTTCGCAGCAGCATTGTCCAGGTTTTCCCGCCGTCCGTGCTGCGGAAGATTTCTTCTCCGCTTTCAAACCGGCAGTACGAACTCACCAGCACCCTTTGCGGATTGGAGGCGTCTACGGTCACAGCTGCATATCCGAAGCGCCTCTGCTCGGTCGGTTTATCCGGCGTAATCTCGGTCCATTCGCCGGTCTTCGTGTTCCACTTCCACACCGCCCCATCGCTCATCCGGCTGGGTCCCGGCGAAGAACCATAGGTAATATAAAGCGTTCCATCGGAGGCCAAAGCCGCGTGTGTCGGACGGTATTGTGTCGGCTGTCCGTCAATCGCCCGCCAGGTTTGCCCGCCGTCAGCCGTACGAAACAGGTTTTCTTGTCCCATTCTCGACGCACCGACATAAATCACAGAACACCCTTTCCCGACAGAACCGCCGGCGGGGTCAAACAGGACAAAAATAATTCCGGGATTCTGCGGACGTGCGCCTGGCCGCCTTTCTCCGGTCCCCGGAGTGGATTCTTCCGAAAGCGCCGGAAACGACTCGACCTTTCTCCACGTACCGCCGTAATCTTCACTTTTCCACAGCCCGTCATACCGGCTTCCCAAAAACAAAATGCGACCGTTATAAGGGTCCACAGCGAGCCGCTCGCCGCTGCCCCGCCCGTCTTCATTGGCCCCCAGTTTGAAGGGCAAATCCGTTCGTTCAAACGTCTGCCCCCTGTCTTTTGAGCGCAAAACGGCACCATTCGGATTGGTCGGCGACGTATAGGTCCCGCAGGCCAGATAAAGCCGATTCGGGTCCGCAGGGTCTAAGGCAAGCCCATCCACTCCCATCAGGTTGACATCATCCAGCGACACCCAATCCAAGAGCGGCTGCCATTTCTTGTTCTGCGGACTCCAGCGGTACGCACCGCCCATATCCGTCCGTGCATAAGAGAGTCCCGGCACAGTCGGATGAAAAACAAAACCCGTCACAAAACCGCCGCCGACAATCTGTACCGGCTTCCAGTCATACGGTTCGGACGGAAGAATTTCCTGAGCCCCTAAACACAGCACCGAACATACCCAAACAGCAAATCCGCCTGTTCTGATAAGAGGTCTCATTGTCCGGCTCCCGGATTGTTTTCTTTTTCCTCAATCTTTGCCTGCCGAATGGTCCACTGGACCTTGCCGACCAGCGGGTCAGAGACTAACTCAAACTTCCCCTGTTTTGAAGCCAGCAAAAGCCGCTGAAGATTCTGGTCATCCGGCAGACAGACCAGCCCTTGAGCTTCCGTTTTCTCCTTCGCAAAAACCACCAGTTCCAAGTTGGACCAGTCCAGAAAGGCCGTTGATTGGGCCAATTCGATATGCGGAATCGCTGCTCCCTCGCGTACCAGAAGAACAATCGGCACAGGACCGGCCTGGATGCGATGCCATCCGCCGGAATAAACCCGACCTGTTTGATAGTCTATCCACACCCCCGGCGGCAGATACACATTCCGTTCACCCCCGGCCTCCAGCAGCGGCGCTGCCAGCATATCCGAGCCGAACAGATACTCATCATCAATCCGCCAGGAGCCGGGGTCATCCGGATACTCTACAAACAGCGCCCGCAGCATCGGAAGCCCCCGCTGCGTGCAGTCTTTGGCCTGGGCATAGATATACGGCATCAGGCGGTACCGCATCTCGGCGGCCTGACGAAACACCTTCGTAAACTCTTGGCCGTATTCCCACGGCTCCGTCGGCGGGACTCCATGGCTTCGGCTGTGGGAGGAAAACATCCCAAAGGCCGCCCATCGCCGATACAGCTCCTCCGGACAGGCCTTGACAAATCCGCCCATATCGTGGGACCAGAAGGAAAACCCGCACAGTCCCAGCGACAGGCCGCCGCGCAGCGTGGCAGTCATCGCCGTATCCGTATTGGCCGGGTCGCCTCCCCAATGAAGCGGATACCGCTGGCTGCCCGCCCAGGCGCTGCGGGCCCAGATAATCGTATCACCGGTAATTTCTTTGGTAATCTCCGCCACCGCCTTGTTGTAGCGAAGCGGATAGAGATTGTGTTCATAAAAACCCGTCCGACCCGACGCATAAATCCCTTCCAGCGGCGCCGCCTCGCCGAAATCAACCTTCATCACGCTGACGCCCTGACGAAGCAGGCCGGCAATCTTGTCCTGATACCACCGCACCGTTTCGGGATTGGAAAAATCCAGCACAGCGTCTTCATACGGCAGATTGCCCTTGCGGTCGCGAACAAAAAGCCCTTTTTCGATAATCTCCGGGAACAGGGTGTTTTTCGGCACAAAGTACGGCAGCTGCCACAGGCAAACCCGAAACCCCATTTTCTTCAAATCCGCAATCATCTTGACCGGGTCTTCAAACCGCGACCTGGAAAACTGATAATCACACCGCCAGTCCGTCTCGAACCAGCCGGTATCAAAATGAATCACATCCGAGGGGATTTGATGTTCCCGCAGTTTGGCCGCCACAGTCCGCCCGTCTTTTTCGGAAAAATACGTAATGCGGCTCATCCAGAAGCCGAACGACCACAGGGGCGGCATCGCCGCCTTGCCGGTCAGATTGGTGTACTCGTTCAGAATCTCTTTGGGCCGGCCCAAAAAGAAAAACAAATCCAGCTGGTCATCTCCAATCATCATCGTATTGGCGCCGCTGTAGTATTTGCCGAAATCACAGGTAATCGGAGAGGATGTGTGCAGAAACACCCCATATCCGCGGCTGCTCAGATAAAACGGAATCGGCTTGTACATCGTTTCATTCTGCACGCCGTTGCCGTCATCCGTATAAAGAACAACTTTCTGTCCGCGTTTATTAAACTCCGTATAGGATTCGCCGCATCCGAAAATGCCCTCGCTGGGGGAAAGCCGAAACACGGCCGCAAAACTCGTGGAATAATCCGAGGCCCGCCGGACAAAGCAAAACGGCAGCAGCGGCGTATAGGTCTCGTTCGTATCCTCCATATGATAAGTCTGTGTAAGAACCCTGCCCTGCGCATCTTCAATCGTAATCCGCCAGGGATTCTCTGTAATCACCACGGCGCCGTAAGCGCTTTTGTAGCGATGGCCGCCCGCGATTTTTTCATACGTCCAGCCGGTGCGGTCCTGCCGGACGGTGCCGTTGACCAGCATCAAAGAGGGCTGCTCCGGCTGAACCTGAAAGCGGGAAGAGGCGCGAATCCGGATGGTACGGGGGCTGATAAACTCCAGCGCAAACGGCAGTTCCGGCGATTCGGCATACTCAATCGTTGGAAACTCATTGGCGGGCACCGGCTTGAGGGCCCCTAACATATTGTTAAAAGCAAAACGCGTAAAGTACTCGTACCGCAGATACTTAAGCGTACCTTTCCCGGTTTCAGAGTCGAAATCAGTCAGGCGGTCGGCACAATAGTACGTGTTTGTAAAACTGCGAAAATCGCTGCTGATATCCACAACATCATTTAAAAGACGCTGGGTAGGGTCGGGTGAATGAAAGGGAATCCCGCAGAAACCAGCGGCGGAAAGCAGACAAATGAACAGGCAAGATAACTTCTTATCTTCAGAGCACTTGCAATTTCGTTTCATCTCTTGTCTCCTTGTTCTTTTCATTATGTCTTCTTACAGATATGGCACCGAAACAGAAGCTTTCTGTGGTTTTTTTAAGATTTTTGAGGAGAAAAGCAGCAATCAACTCCCTCTTTTGACAAACACACTGCCGGGCAGCTGCTTGACGATACCCTTGAGCTGAAGACTGATAAGGGCGGCGTGGACCTGCCCGGCAGGCACTTCAACAGAAGCAATGATTTCCTCAATATGGACAGGGGTTTTGTCAAGAACGGCAAAAACGGCCTGCTCAGAATCGGACAGGTTGAGTTGAGAAATGTCAAAAAGGGTTGTCTGCACCTTTTGGGCAGCCTGTTCAGCCTTTTGCTGCACGTGCTCCTTCAGTCCCTGCCCCACAATCCCCAACGTATCCATAACTTCTTCTATGCTGTCCACAAGCCGGGCCCCCTGCTTAATCAGTTCGTGCGGGCCTTTGCTGGTGGGGCTGTCGATACGTCCGGGCACGGCCATCACCTCCCGATTGTATTCAAGAGCGGCTTTGGCGGTAATCAGGGCCCCGCTGCGGGGGGCGGCCTCCACTACAATTACTCCCATCGATAAGCCCGCGATGATACGGTTGCGTCCGGGAAAGTTTTCGGAAAGCGGCTCGTAGGTCATCGGCAGTTCGCTGAGCACCGCCCCGTTTTCAGCAATTTTGTCAAACAGCTTCTTGTTCTCAGGGGGAAAGCAGTGTGCCAGTCCGCACCCCTGCACGGCAATCGTGCGGCCCAAGGCACTCAAAGCACCGCGGTGCGCTGCGCTGTCGATGCCGCGGGCCAATCCGCTGACAATCGTCAGCCCCGCGGAGGCCAGCAGATGAGCAAATCGCTCGGCCTGCTCAACCCCGTAATGGGTACAGTGACGACTGCCGACAATCGCCACGGCCAGACTGTCGCTCCGCTGGAGTGTCCCCTTGACATAGAGCACCGGCGGCGGGTCATCGATGGCCTTCAGTGCAGGCGGATAAACCGGGTCGTCCCAATGAAGAATCCGGACCCCATGTGCCTCGGCGGTCTGCATTTCTTTTGGGGCATCGAAGAGGTGCCGCGTGCGGGCGATTCGCTCGGCCGTGTGCGGACCGATGCCTTCAACCTGACAGAGCGAATGAACCGAAGCGCCGAAGATGCGGTCAAACGTGCCGAAATGCTTCAGAAGCCGCCCAAACAGAATCGGCCCGACCCCTTCGGTATAACGAAGCCGAAGCCAGTTTTCGATGCCCTCGGAATGGGTTGTCGGCCGTTCTTCCTTCATCGCCCTTTCCTCCTGTTTTTGCCCCCCAACTCTACCCCCGCCGCCCAAAAACGCAAGCAAAAAACGTTCGGTTCAAAAAAAACAGAGCTGTCAAATAAATCAATCTGCCTTTCGAGGCTGCCCAAAACGGACTGCCGCTTTGAATCTGCAGGCGCACCTGTCAGGACTGGCGTTTGGTTGCCAGCTGGTCGGCGGTCACAGCCAGAACGATAATCGCTCCAATCACAACCAGCTGAACATTGGTGGAAATATCCAGCAGCGTCAGTCCGTTCCGCAGAAAGCTGATCAGCAGAGTTCCAATAATGGTACCGGTCAAGGTGCCCCGTCCGCCGCTCGGAGAGCAGCCGCCGATAATCACGGCGGCAATCACATCCAGTTCCAGAGAAATGCCCGCCGTGGGCTGGGCGGAGCTGGCCCGACTGGTGGTAATCATCGCGGCCAGACCGGTACAGGCGCCTGTCAGTGTGTAAATGACCGTCAGGATGCGAGGCACGTTGATGCCGACATGAAACGCCGTCTCCGGATTGGAACCCACCGCGTAAACGTATCGCCCAAAGGGGGTATAATTGAGAAGAAAGGCCGCCGCCGCAAGCACCAGCACCAAAATCACAACCGATGCAGGAAACGGCCCGATTGTGCCGATGTCCAGAAAGGTATAGTCCGATACAGCAAAGGGCTTTCCGTCATTCATTAAATAGGTAATCCCCCGGAAAATGCTCATCGTGCCGAGCGTGACGATAAAAGGCGCCAGTTTCAGCCGGGTAATCAGCGTCCCATTTATCCAGCCGCACAAAGCGCCGAACAGCACCCCGATAACCGTGCCCCAGAACATTGCCGAAGCCGTCAGAGGGACATAATTGCCCCCTGCAATCTGCGACCAGGAAGCCCCGCTGAGAAACAGCATCGCCGCCGAGCCGATCATCCCGCACAAAGCCAGCATCGAGCCGACGGACAGGTCGATTCCGGCCGCAATAATCACAAAGGTCATCCCCGCCGCCATAATCCCGTTGATGGAGGAGCGGCGAAGAACATTGCTGAAGTTCCGGAAAGACAGAAAGTTATCCGGCTCCAGAAAACTCCAAAGCGAAATAATAAAAATCAGCGAACAAAACGGCAGCAGCTGTTTGGCAAACCGATTCATCGTCTGGGCTCCTCCACGGCGGCATAATGCATCACTTCTTCCGGGGTGGTTTTTCGGGTTTCCAAATCGGCGACAAGACGTCCGCGGCGCATCACCAAAATGCGGTCGCAAAGACCGAACAGTTCCGGCAGCTCAGATGAAATCATCAGGACGGCCTTCCCCTGCTCGGCCAGGTCCGCCAGCATTTGATACACTTCTCGTTTGGCCCCCACATCGATTCCGCGTGTGGGTTCATCAAAAATCAAAAACTGCGATTGGGCCATCAGCCAGCGGGCAATGAGCAGTTTCTGCTGGTTGCCGCCGGACAGGTCCGCCGCCCGCACGTTGGGCGACGACCACCGGACGGATACTTTTCGTCCATACTCCGCACAAACCGCCTGCTCCTTTCGCAGACGCAGGAGATACCGCATTCCGATGCGGGGATAGTTCGGCAGCGTCATATTCCAGCCGGCCGGCAGAATGGTGCACAGGCCCGAGCGTTTGCGGTCTTCCGTCAGATAGGCAATGCCCTGCCGAATGGCCTCGGCGGGAGATGAAATCCGAAGCGGCTTGCCTTGCAGGCGGAAAGTTCCCTCCAACAACGGCTGAACCCCGAACACGGCGCGGGCCGTCTCGGTGCGTCCGGCCCCGACCAGCCCGGCCATTCCGACAATCTCGCCGGCTCGCACCGCAAAAGAAACTCCCTCAATCCCCTCCGCCGTCTTCAGATTTTCCGCTTCAAACAGCACCGCCCCCGGATTCGAGCGGCGGGCCGGATAGTAGTCTTTCAGCTCTCGACCGACCATATGACGGACCACTGTAGGGATATCCATTTCAGATGCCGGAGCCGAAGCCGCAACGGCCCCATCCCGCAGAACGGTAATCTCATCCGCCAGCCGAGCCACCTCCTCCATCCGATGAGAAATATAGATAATCGTCATCCCCAGCCCGCGAAGGCGGCGGATAATCTCAAACAGCCGCTGTGCTTCGGCCTCCGTCAGCGAGGAAGTCGGCTCATCCATCACAAAAATTCGTGCATTCCGCATCAGCGCCTTGAGCAGTTCAACAATCTGGCACTGTCCGGTCGTCAGGGTCCGAACGGGAGCCAGCGGATTCAGGTCAAATCCATAGAGCCGGCATTGCTGAACCGTTTGGTCTATCATCGCCTTTCGATTCAGAATGAATGGGATGCGGCCTCGAATTTCACGCCCTAAAAAAAGATTTTCCGTCACCGTGAGGTCTTCCGCCAGGTCCAGTTCCTGATAGAGCATCGAGATTCCGGCCTCTAAGGCATCCCGCGGTCCGCGGAAGGTTCGCTTTTGTCCATCCAGATAAATCTCCCCTGCATCGGGCTCAAACACGCCGGCCAGAATCTTCATCAGCGTGGACTTGCCGGCGCCGTTTTCCCCGCATAGGGCGTGAACCGTGCCCGGCCGAGCGGTAAAGGTCACTCCCTGCAGGGCCTTGACCGGGCCGAAGGTCTTGACGATATTCCGCATTTGCAGTTCGCCCGCCAAACGCCGCCTCCTTACAATCCCAAGGCCGCCGGAAATTTCTGCTTCATCTCCTCAAGATTCTCCCGCTCGACAATCATACTGTCAATCGGGACCTCTTTCGGAACGGTTTTGCCCTCCACGGCCTCAATCAGAATCCGAACCCCTTCATATCCAATCGCAAAGGGGTTCTGCACCACGAGGGCCTCGACCCCTCCTTTTTCAATCCCTTCCAGCACCACCGGGTCCGAATCAAAGCCGACCATTTTCACCTTGCCGAGCAGATTCTGGTTCTGCAGGGCCTTATAGGCCCCCACCGTTGTCGGCTGATTGACGGCAAAAAGCCCCACAACATCTGCATTGCGCATCAGCATATCCACCGTCTTCTGGCGGGAATCTTCCACCGTGCCGAGTGTATACTGCTCGGCGGCAATCTGCATTTGCGGAAATTCGCGGGCCAGGGTCTCCCGAAACCCCTGAGCACGGGCGTCGGTGGAGGCGGAGTTTTGAATAAACTTTGTCAAAATGACTTTGCCTCTGCCGCCGCAGGCCTGCGCCAGGCGACGGGCGGCCTTGGCACCGCCCAGATAATTATCGGTAGCCACAAACGACACATAATCCGCCGGGTCGGCCTCCACCGCTGAATCAATAATCACACAGGGAATGCCGGCGGCTTTGACTTTCTGCACGGGACGAGCCAGGGCTTTGGCATCGTTGGGCCCCAGGACAATCCCGACAACATTTTTCACAATGGCGTCTTCAACCGCCTGGATTTGTTTTTCCCGGTCACTTTCCTGCTCCGGACCTGTCCAGGAAATGATATAGCCGCGTTCCTGAGCGGCTTTGGCGGCCCCCTGCCGTACAACCTCCCACCACATCGAGGCCGTTCCTTTGGGAATGACGGCAATCGTTTTGGAAATGGACGCCCTCTGACGCAGCAGGCTGATTTTACGAATAACGCCCGAAGTGAAAAGCACAGCCGACAGACCAAGAATCAAATAAACCGCTGTCTGACGCCATTTCATAAACGGTTCCCTTTCCCTCAAATAAAACAGGCAACACTTTACAGCAGACGGCCTGATTCTTCAAGAAGGATTCACAGAATCGTCCTTGAAATATTTTCTTGATGCACGTTTTGGAACAAAGTAGAATAAATTTCCGCCAAACATAATTTTCCCTGTTTTAACAAAGGAGACCCTTATGAAAATACGCAAGAGCTTCGAATGGATTTTGATTGCAGCTTTTTTGGCAAGTTTCTCTTCAGCCGACGTACGTCTGCCGGCAATTTTATCTGACAACATGGTTCTTCAGCGCAACACTGAAGTCGCCGTCTGGGGCTGGGCAGACCCGGATGAATCAATTACCATCACCCACACCTGGCAGCCGGATGTTCAGGTCAGCCAGACGGTAAAGGCCGGTCCGGACGGGACCTGGAAAATTATGCTCAAAACGCCGGATGCCGGCGGCCCTTATACCTTGACCATTCAGGGCAAAAATAAAATCACTCTTCAGAATATTCTGATTGGGGAAGTGTGGTTCTGTTCAGGGCAATCCAATATGGAATGGCCGACCTCAAGAATAGAAAATGCCGCTCCGGAGATTCAAGCGGCAGCCAAATATCCCCAAATCCGGCTCTTTCAGGTTGACAAAGCCACGGCTCCGACTCCCCAGCCGGACTGCAGCGGCCAATGGAAAGTCTGTTCGCCCGAAACCGTTTCTTCCTTTTCCGCCATCGGATATTTGTTTTCCCGCATTCTCTGTGATGAGCTCAAAGTACCTGTCGGAATGATTGGAACCTACTGGGGCGGAACTCCCGCCGAAGCCTGGACAAGCCGGGATGCCATTGGGGCTTTTCCGGAGTTTGAGCCGCAGGTCAAAGAACTGGACCAAATCAAGCGTCCTGTCCTGACCGGTGCTCAGATTCGCCAGCTCCAGCAGGAATGGAACGAACAAATCATCCAAAAAGAACCCGGTTTGCCCGGACAATGGTATTCAGAATCGTACGACGACAGCAGCTGGAAAACGATGCCTGTGCCGGGCCTGTGGAACCAGGACGGTCTGGATAAACTGGACGGAATCGTCTGGAATCGATACACCTTCACGCTGCCGGCCGACTGGGTTCAAAAGGAACTGGTGCTGGAACTGGGACCGATTGACGATGTTGATATAACCTGGCTGAACGGCGTAAAAATCGGCCAGACCGATTTTTACAACATCCATCGCCGTTATGTCATCCAGCCGGGCACAGCGCGAGCAGGTCAAAATCTGCTGGCCATCCGCATCTGGGACCATATGGGCGGCGGCGGCCTGTACGGGCGGCCCGAGCAGGTACGGATTTACCCGAAGGATGAGCCGGACAAGGCTGTTTCGCTGGCTGGAGAGTGGAAATACAAACTGAGCATCTCCTACAACGATTTGCCCGGCTATATGGACCTGCGGCCGCTGGACCAGAACCTGCCGACGGTCCTGTATAATGCGATGATTGCTCCGCTGATTCCTTATGGAGTTCGGGGGGCCTTGTGGTATCAGGGTGAATCCAACTGCGGTCGAGGGGAACAGTACAAGCGGCTTCTGCCGGCTATGGTGCAGGACTGGCGAAAGAAATGGGGCCGGGGCGATTTCCCCTTCTATTATGTACAAATCGCCCCCTACGATTACGGCAATCCGGATGATACAGCCAGTGCTCTCTTGCGGGAAGCCCAGTTCCACATTCTATCTCTTCTGAGCAACAGCGGAATGGCCGTGACGATGGACATCGGCAATCCGAAAGACATCCACCCCACCAACAAACTGGATGTCGCCAAACGGCTGGCTTTGTGGGCACTGGCCAAAACGTACGGCCGGGAAAATCTGGTCTATTCCGGGCCGCTTTATCGGGAAATGAAGATTGAGGGCAATAAAATCCGGCTCTTCTTCGACCATGTCGGCTCAGGACTCATGGCCAAGGGCGGGCCGCTGACACACTTTGCCATCGCCGGTGAAGACCGAAAATTTGTTCCGGCTGCGGCAGTCATTGAAGGGGATACTGTGGTGGTTTCCAGCCCGGATGTGCCCAAGCCCGTTGCTGTTCGCTATGGATTTACCAATTCCGCCCAGCCGAATCTGTTCAACAAAGAAGGACTGCCTGCTTCTTCCTTCCGAACCGACAACTGGTAATCCCCTCCTTGAAAAAAAAGGAACCCGTCAGGCAAAATCAAGCCGGACGGGTTCTTTTTTTATTTCACGAAGGGTTCTCAAGAGCACGAAATCGTCCAGCCCTGCCGCCCTTTGTGCCTGCTCCACCCAGCCGTTCAGCTCCTCCTCACTGCGGCTGTGCACCATCGCAAACAGATTATACGGCCAGTCTGGAAAGGTCCGCCGCTGATAACAGTGGCTCACTTGACGGAACAAAGCCAGTGCGGCACCGGCGGCTTCGACTCGGTCTTCCGGGACCCGCCAGCAAACCATCGCATTAACACTAAAACCGAGCCGGTAATGATTTAATACGGCAGCGATTCTTTTTAAAACCCCCTTGTGCATCAATTCGCGAACCGCGTCCAGACAATCCATTTCCGCCGTCCCGGGGCACTGAGCGAACGGGTGCGGAACAACCGGAAATTCGCTCTGCAGAAACATCAGAACCCGCTTTTGCTGCTCGTTCAGTGTCACCGGTTCTGACGGTTTTAAACCGCTATCCGCTCTTTCTCGGGCCGGCGGGTCCGCCAGAAAACGCACCTGAAGTTTGAATGTCCGGATGGCCGGCAGCGCATAAAAAACAAGACCGCAGCGGCTGGACAAGTCATCCAGAATCTGCTGAATCCGTTCATCAGACTCTGCCTGCAGTGTAAACCAGAGATTAAACACATGGTCCCGCAGGTATTGATGGGACACCCCCGGCAGCTCTCGAACGAGCGTGTTAACCTGCTCCATCCGGTCAGACGGCACGGAAGCCGTCACAAGGCAGGCCGTTCTGCCCAGCAAACGGGAATCGATTTGTCCGCGAAGCCGGCGGATGAACCCCTGCCCTTTGAGCCGGCCGATTTCCTTCAGCACCTGCTGCACGGAACAGCCTAATCGCTCTGCAATCAACTGATAAGGTTCCGGGACGACCTCAATTCCCCCTTCGAGAACGGCCAGCAGGTCTCTTTGAAAAGCGGTCAGCGAGTCGCTGTTCATGGCTTTCGTTCCTCGATATTTTGAGCCAGCCGACAGACCGGGTCCTGCTGAAGATAATCGCCGTACACCGCCAGGGCCCGTGCACGACAGCCGCGGCACACCGTCAAATACGCACAGCCCCCGCAGGCCCCCTTGTAGCCGTGCAGATTCCGCAGACGGCTGAACAATTCCGACTCGCCCCAAATCGACGCAAAATCTCTTTGAAGCAGACTGCCTGCCGACACCTCCAGAAACCCGCAGGGCTGCACATCCCCTCGCCAGTTGATAAAGACAAAATCTTCGCCCGCCAGGCATCCGGGCACTCTGTCGGCCTTCGGCAGGTTCTGCTGTCGGCACACACGGGCAAACTGCGGCCCGCAGGTGAGCCGAAGTTCAATCGACAGCCGGCCTTTCATCCGGCCCAGATATTCTAAAAGAGATTCATACTCACGCGGCTCCAGAAGCAGGTCTCGAATGGACTCGCCCCGCCCAACCGGCACGAGGATAAACGGATTCCAGCAGAAGGCCCCTGATTCCTCCGCAAGCCGGGCAATCCGGTCAATCTGCTCCAGATTCCGCTTGGTAATCGTCGTGTTAATCTGAAAATCCAGCCCCGCTCTGCGGGCGGCCTGAACGGCCCTCATTGTCGTCTGGAAAGCCCCCGGGCTGTCCCGAAAGGCATCATGCGTCTGCGCATCGGCGCCATCCAGCGAAAAAGAAATCGACAGCAGCTCCGCTTTTTTGAGCCGTTCAGCGGCCGCCTCATCCAGATACCAGCCGCAGGTCGCCGCCGCCATCCGCAAGCCCATCTGCCGGCCTGCCTGAAGAATCTCAAAGAAATCCGCCCGGGCCATCGGCTCCCCTCCGGTTAAGATGGCAATGCAGTGCCCGAAGGCAGCCAGCGACCGCAGGATGGAGATGCATTGCTCTGTAGTCAAAGCATCCTCCTGATGTCCGTCGGCAGCCGCGCGGCAGTGCCGGCAGTGCAGCGGACAGCGCCGCGTAATCTCAAAGGCCGCAATCCGGGGTTTTCTTAACAGTTTATCCATTCAGCACTGCCGCAGCTTCTTTGGCAAAATATGTTATTATAAAATCCGCACCGGCCCGTTTAATAGCCAACAGGGTTTCGAGCATGGCTTCCCGCCGGTCCATCAGTCCTGCCCTGGCGGCCTGGTTGACCATCATATACTCCCCGGAGACGTTATAAGCCGCCAGCGGCACATCAAACCGCTGCCGAGCGGCCGCAATCACATCCAGATACGCCAGCGCCGGTTTGACCATCACCATATCCGCCCCTTCTTCTATATCGAGGGCTATCTCCCGCATCGCCTGCCGAACGGAAGCCGCCGGGTCCATCTGATATGTTTTGCGATTGCCGAAGGCCGGGGCACTGTCGGCGGCCTCCCGAAACGGTCCGTAAAAGGCCGATGCATACTTGGCGGCATAACTCAAAACAGCCGTCTCCGTAAATCCGGCCTCATCAAGGGTCTGACGAATCATCCCAATCCGTCCGTCCATCATATCCGACGGTGCCACCACATCCGCTCCGGCACGGGCGTGAGCCAGGGCTGTCCGAGCCAGGCACTGAAGGGTCTGGTCGTTGTCAATTTTTCCATCGCGGATGATACCGCAGTGTCCATGTTCCGTATAGGCACACAGACAAACATCCGTAATAACGAGCAAATCCGGCACGGCCTTTTTTACGGCACGAACGGCCCGGCAGACCGCCGAGTCCTCCGCCCATGCCTCCGACCCGTGCGCATCTTTTCGCAAAGGCAGGCCGAACAAAAGGACAGCCGGAATACCCAACTCGCCGATTTCCTGTGCTTCCCGCACAAGGGTATCCGGGGAAAAGTGAAAGCAGCCGTCCATCGAAGGAATGGGCTTTTTGACATTTTCGCCCGGGCAGACAAAAAGCGGATACACCAAATCACTCACACTCAGCCGGGTTCCGGCAGTCAGACGACGCACAGCCGGACTGGCCCGCAGACGCCGCATTCGCACATCAGGAAATCCCATAGTCTTACTCCTGCTCCAGTGCAATCTCTTCTTCCGTCAAATAGCACGGCGGCTCATTCCGCCACAACTCGATATTGGCGCTTCCGTCCAATGAACGAAAGTTTCCGCCGCACAAATCAAACCACCGGCAGCGCCGGCACCGAGGGTCCCGATACTCCTTTTTGTTCCGCAAAACCATCAGAACCGGTTCGGCCGGGTTGTCCCAGATTTGAGCAAAGGACCTTTCGAGGACATTTCCGAGGGAATAACTCCGCCAAAACTGGTCAGGATACACCCGTCCGGCCCAGTCCACCGCGGCAATGTTCTGTCCGATGCGGTTGCCGGCCGCCCGCTTCAGCAGCGCCTCCGCATCGGCCGCCCGCTCCGAAGAGAGCTTCCGCAGCCGCATCAGCAGATACGGCCCGTCCGCATGGTTGCCGACCGTGAGCACTTCATCCGCCTGTCCGGCAGAGGTCCTTTGCTCCGTACAGGAAAGAATCGAATCCATCGCCTCCCTCACCAAAGCCGCGGAAGGCACGGCTTCCGCCAGGTCTTCGGCACGGCCGGTCCGAATCAAATGATAAAAGCAGATGCGCCGCACATCCAGGTCCGCCGCAATCTGAAACAGCAAGGGAATCTGCCTGATATTGTCCGCCGTCATTGTGAACCGAATGCCCGCAGGAATTCCCGTCCGACGGCAGGCGTAAATCCCTTCTACAGCCGCCGCAAAAGCACCCTTGACCTGCCGAAAATCATCGTGAAACGCCGCCGGCCCATCCAGCGAAATCCCGACATAACTGACTCCCAAAGCCGCCAAATGCTCGGCCGTCGATTCCTGAATCAGCGTGCCGTTCGTGGATAAAACGGTGCGAAGTCCTTTGCCGCCGGCATATTCGAGCAGCTCAAATAGGTCCTCACGAAGCAGCGGCTCTCCGCCGCTGAACAGCAGCACCGGACAGCCGAAGTCGGCTATCTGGTCAATTAAGCATCGGGCCTGTTCTGTAGTCAGTTCCGGTTCCCCTCCAAAGCCCCGAACATGGCTGTAGCAGTGACGGCACGCCAGATTGCACCGCCAGGTACAGTTGAACACCACAATCGGCTTGTGATTCCGATGCGGCGGATAACGCAGCTCATCCGACCGGCCGGACTTGCCGCAATACAATTTACTGATATTAATCATGATATTGAATCAGGGCCTCTGTCAGCCCCTCCAGGGTATGCACAGGAGCTTCAAGGGCTGCCGGAAGATTTTCCTCCAGCAGACGACGGGTCGTGCTCGGACCGATCGAGGCAATTTTCGCCCCGCTTTGGAGCACAGTTTCTTTCGACACAACCTTTAAAAAAGCGGATACGGCCGAACTGCTCGCAAACAGAATCCAGTCAATCTTCCGGCGGCTCAACCGTTCCAGAATTGGTTCAATCTGCCGAGCGGACAGCTCCGCCGGTTCTACTGTATAACTTGAAACCTCCTCCACAATGGCTCCCTGCCGCAGCAGAGACTTCGGAAGGTCATCCGGAGCAATGGCGGAACGCAGCAGCAGAAATTTCTTTCCGGCCGGCGGCTCTTTTGCAGACAATTCCTCCGCCAGCGCCTGACCGGTAAACGTCGTCGGAACAAAATCGGCCCGCAAACCGTATTCGCCCAAGGCCCGTGCTGTTTCCGGACCAATACAGGCAATCCGGGTCCGACCAAAAGCCCGCGCATCTTTCCCCAACTGACGCAATCTTTCCAAAGAAAACTCCACACCGCGCCGGCTGGTAAAAACAACCCAGTCAAACTCCTCCAGCCGATTCAGGACGGCATCCGCCGCACCGGTTGCGGCAAAGTTTTGCACAGCAAGCACGGGCAACCCCAGCACGTCGGCTCCCAATTCATTCAGGCGACGGCTCAACGAACGATTTCCCTCCTCATCCCGGGCAATCAGGACAGTCCTGCCCGCCAGCGGACGACGGCGAAACCAGTCCGTTTCCTCCCGATAGACGGCTGTCGGTCCAATCAATACGATGGCCGGTGCCTCTATCCCCTCCTGCCGGCAGACGGCGGCAATCTTCTCCAAAGAAGCATGAACTAGACGCTGTTGCGGCAGACTGGCGTTCTGAATCACCGCCGCCGGAGTATCCGCCGGTTTGCCGTTTGCCAGAAGGGCCGTAGCAATCTGCTCCAGATGGCTCATCGCCATATAAAAGGCGATTGTGCCGCGAAATCCGGCCAGGAAATCCCAGTCAATCGAAGATTCATTTTTGTCGGGGGCTTCCTGACCGGTCACAAAAAGAACCTGCGAGCTGAACTGCCGGTCGGTCAGAAACATTCCGGAATAAGCCGCCGCCGCAGAAGCCGCCGTCACGCCGGGAACTATCTCAAAATCAACCCCCGCATGAAGACAAGTCTGGACTTCCTCCGCCGTCCTTCCGAAAAAACCGGGGTCTCCTCCTTTGAGCCGTACGACGGTCAGATATTGAGCGGCCTTCTCCAGCAGCAGCTGATTGATTTGCTCCTGCGTAAAAGGTTTTTCTCCTGTTCGCTTGCGAACACAAAGGCATTCACAGTTCGGCCGGCAGTCCTCCAGAAGGGCCTCATTGACCAGACCATCGTAAATCACACAGTCGGCCTGACGGAGAAGCTGCGCCCCGCGCAGGGTAATCAGTGCCGGGTCTCCCGGACCCGCCCCAACAAAATAGATTTTGGTTTTATGCATTCGTTTTCAAAATCTCCAGAGCCCCCTGCTCAATCAGACGCTCGGCCAGACAATCCGCCCATTCTACCGCATTCAGAACCGGCCCGCAAATCCGCTCTTTCAGGAAAGGATGTCCCTGCGGGCCCGATGCAAACGCCGTCAGCGTAATCTGTTCCTTTTCTATGGCCGCATAGGCCCCGACCGGCGCATGGCATCCGGGATGAAGCCGAGCCAGAATCCGGCGTTCCGCCTGGGCCGCTGCCGCTGTAGGAAAATGATGAATTCTTTGGAACAATTCGAACAAATGCTCGTTCGTTCGAAGAATCTCTACCGCAATCACCCCCTGGGCCGGTGCAGGCAGAAATTCCAGCGGGTCCAATATCAGCCCGTTCCAGCCGGTTATCCCCAGCCGCTCCAGTCCGGCACGAGCCAGAATGACGGCATCGTAGCGGCCTTCTTCGAGTTTTCGCAGACGTGTTTCGACATTGCCCCGAAGCGGCTCAACCCGAATATCGGGCCGCCGTCGAAGAATCTGGGCCTGTCGGCGGAGACTCGAGGTTCCCACGCAGGCTGCCGGCGGCAAATCTTCAATCCTCCGGATGGAGCGGCGAACCAGCAAAACATCCTCCGGAAAATCCCGCTCCAGCACCGCCGCAATACACAGACCATCCGGCGTCTGCGTCGGCAAATCCTTGAAACTGTGAACGGCAAAATCCGCCGTCCCCTCCAGCAGCGCCTGCTGGAGCCGGGCCGTAAAAAAACCGCTGCCTTCCAGTTTCCACAGCGGAGCATCCGCCTGCTGGTCGCCCTGGGTTCGGAGGATTTGCATCTCCACAGACAATCCCGGACAGACCTTTTGCAGGGCGTCAATCACCCGCTGGGTCTGAATCTGGGCCAGTTTCGAACCGCGTGTGGCTGCACGGAGCAGGCTCATTCCTTTTGTCTCTTTTTCGGTGGGTCTTCCAGCAGCATCTTCCGCACCACATCCAGCACGCCCAGAAAATCCCCGGAGGGCTCTTGGCTGCCGCACTGCTTGAGATACGAAATCGGGCCGTGCAGAATCTTGCGGGCCAGCGATTCGGCAAACCGCTGAAGCTGTGCGTGTTCTGATTTGCTGAAATACCGCTGATAGCGACGGGCTTCCTTTTGAGCCAGCTGCCTGTAGCGGGAGGATAATTCGCTGACAAGATCGGCTGTCTGAAGCGAATCCAGCCAGGCTGCAAACCGCTGTGCATGTTCGGCGACAATCCGCTCGGCCTGCTGAATCTGTTCGACCTGAATCGAACGGCTCGCTTCGGTTTGTCGGTTTAAATCATCCAGATTGAACAAACGAACCTGCGCAATCCCTCCCAGCGCCGGGTCCACATCCCGGGGCATCGCCAAATCGAGAATGACAATCGGCCGGCTCCGCTGGGCAAGCAGATAGGAATAGTCAGCGACCGTAATCAGCGGGGTCGGCGAAGCCGTCGTACAGACAGCCAAATCCGCCTGCCTGAGCAATTCCCCTAACGAAGACAACTCCGCCGGCTGTCCGAACCGGAGGGCAGCGGCCAGCTGACGGGCGGATTCCAGACGCCGGCTGACAATCCACAAACGGCCGATTCCGACCTTCACCAAAAGACGGCCCACCAGCTCCGCATTCTCGCCGGCCCCCAGCAGAAGCACCGTAGCCCCCGGCAGGGACATTTCCTTCCAGGCCAGTTCCACCGCCGCCGCCCCCAGCGAAATAGTCCCGGACTGGAGAATCGTCCGGCTCCGCACTTCTTTGGACGCGCGAAACGCCCGGTGAATCAGCCGATGAAAAAGGTAGCGCGTGGTCTGTTCTTCATTGGCCAGCGCATACGCCGCCTTCAGCTGGCTGATAATCTGATGCTCGCCGAGCATTTGAGAATCCAGTCCGGCGGCCACGGCGAAAAGATGTTCCACCGCCTTTGTGCCGTCATATTCTTTTGAATAAGAACGCCACGGCTCCAGGGCCTCCGGCTGCATTTCGGCAATCAGCGGCTCCAGCAAACACCGGCTGTCTGCCGACGAATCCATCGAAAGATAAATCTCCGTGCGGTTGCAGGTACAGAGAATCAGCCCTTCATACACGCCGGAGCACCGCAGGAGGCCGCGCAGCAGATGCCGCTGCTGTTCTTCCGAAAAAGCCAGCTTTTCCCTCGCTTCGTAGGGCGCATCCCGAAAACTGACACCGCAGCAAACAAGCTTCATAGCGGCAGTGTAGCAGAGGCAACCAGAGAAATCAACGGCGCATAAAAAAGGTCCGCCGACACCGGTCAGCAGACCTTTTTGTTTGGCAGAAATCAATACGAAACGGCACCGCCCGGACGAACCATAGCGCGAACAATCTTTTTCCCTTCAAACGTCTGCGTGCCGCGCATCGTCGTAATCTGGCCGGTCAGTTTCGAATCCGCCAGTTTGCCGTCCAGACTGATTTCAAACGTCCGTTCTCCGAACTCCCGTTTGGCCTTAAACGAAACCTTCGTTCCGTCAAACTCAATCTTTTCAATCGGAAGGGTCCCGTACAGACCGCTCAGGTCCGGATTCACACGCAGCCGCTGCTTGTAAGAACCCTGGTCTGTCGCAATCTCCAGGTCCCAGCTTCCTATCAGAGCTTCGCCGAACCGCGCACCCTCGACAGCGATATCCCCCATTTCGGATTTCAGCGTGCCTTTGAGCAAACCGCTCTGTCGGTCAATCGTTCCTTCAAAGCTGGCTTCCATCTGGCGGTCGCCCATTTTCATTTTCCGCTTGAGGCTCAGGGTGCCCCGTTCGTATTTCACATCCGACACTTCGCTTTCCACGGGAGCCGACTGCCACTGGCCGGACAAATTGCCTTCTTTGTCCGCCTTGATAATCAGCTTGGCCTCTACATCCATGTCCCCGACCTTATATTTCAAATTCCAGGTCCCCACCACCCGTGGAAGACGCGGAAGACGGCGGCCTGTCACCTCCGATTCCCCCCGCTCTCCCGAAAGAGTACCGGACAGTTTATCCTCTTCCACCTTGCCGGAAAATTTCGACCGGTATTCCTCGCCGCGAAAACGAGAAATCTGCTCGAAACGGAGTTTGCCGTCCTCAAACTGGATATCCTTCAGCTCGGCGACTCCCCAGAAACTGATCCAGTCCCCGGTCAGATTGCCGTTTTCATCCCGGCCGAAGGAAACAAGGGCATCCATTTCGCGGTCTTCAAACTTGATTTTCAGTTCCCAATCGCCCCAAAGCCCCCTGCCGGCCCCTCCCATTCCGGCCGACTGTGCCGCCGCAGGAAAAGACAAAACCGCCGAGATTCCCGCCGTCAACAGAAGAAAAGACAGACATGAACAGGAAAAGGATGATTTCATAACAAGCCCTCCGAAATCACGGTTCCTTTTTGGCACCGAACCCAACAAAGTTCGGCATCTGAGGAAAGGATACCCCCTATTTCTCCGGAGAGCAAGTCTTTTTTATAGGACAAACCTAAAAGGTTTTCGCCGCTTTACGGGCCTGCTCGAGGGCACGCTGAATCGCTTTTTCCGATTCAGCCGGCTCTGCCAGTGTCGGTTCAACCAGAATTGACCCAATCTGTTCAAAACCGATAAACCGGAGGAACAGCTCCACGTATTTGGTCTGCAAATCAAAGGGACTGTCCGGCGGATAACTGCCTCCGCGGGCATAAATTACCATGGCCGGCTTTCCCCGAACCAGTCCTTCATAGCCATTCTCCCCAAACCGGAAGGTATACCCCGGCTGCACCAGAATATCGATATATTGCTTCATCCTCCAGGGAATCCCGAAATTCCACATCGGTACAGCAAAAACATACTTGTCTGCATTCTTAAAATGCTCGATAACCTTCTCCACTTTATCCCAAACCTGACGCTCCTGTGCCGTGTGCTTTTGGCCGTGCAGAATGGTATATTTGGCCTGGACCGCCAATCCGTCAAATGACGGAAGTTCGGTTTCAAAAAGATTCAATTTTTCCACAGTATCCGAGGGATGGGACTTTAGGTACGATTCGACAAACGCATCCGCAACCTGGATGGATTTCGAACGTTCCTTCCTCGGTGATGCCTGAATGTAAAGAATTCTGCTCATTTCCGGTCTCCTTTCTTTTTTTATCTTTACGCTTCGGCCGTTTTGCTGTTCAACCCCCCTTTCCGGAAATTTCTTGTAGTCCGACTGTTTTCATTTAGAATGAAAGATTGGAAAAACTATTAAGGAGCGAACCATGCGGAAAAATTTCTTTCTTATCGTCCTTGTGCTGTCAGCAGTCTCCGCTGCAGAAAAAAACTTCAGCGAATCGGAATCCGTCGGCAAACTCTGGGCAGGCGGCGGGTTTTTGACTCTCCAAAAACCCTATAAAGGCGTCGAGGCGGAATGCTATGCTCTCCCGCTTCTCATTTATCAGGGCCCCAAATTAACATTGTTCGGCCCTGTGGCGACATATTCCCTTTTCGGCGAGGAAAACCGTTGGGCCTTTCAGGGGCTGGCACGTATCCGAATGGAAGGATATAACAACAATGACAGCCGATATTTAGACGGCATGTCAGACCGAGACCCCACTGTTGAACTCGGGTTTCGGTACCTTCACGATTTAAATTTTGCCGTGCTGGCACTGGATTTCAGCCACGACATTTTAGACAAACACAGCGGCTGGGAAAGCCGACTGACTTTGAGAAAGACCTTTCGAGACATACTGGATATTCAATCGCTTAATCTCACTCCATCTATCGGCGTAAACTGGAGAAACAAACAGTTAAATGACTACTACTATGGTGTGCGGTCCTCTGAATCTGCACCCGGCCGAGATGCCTATAATGTCGGCGGCTCTCTCGGCTGGCTGACCGGATTGCAGATGAATTATAAACTCTCCGAGAAATGGTCCCTGTTCGGCCTGGCAAACCTCGAATGGCTGGACAATGAAATCACCGACAGCCCCATTGTAGAAAAAGATTATACCCTCTCCGTGCTCGCCGGTCTGCTTTTTGAATTTTAATCAGACATTAAACCGGAAGCAGATGATGTCGCCGTCCTGAACGACGTAGGTTTTGCCTTCGAGACGCATCCGTCCGGCGGCTTTGACGGCTTTCTCATCCCCGAGCCGGCGCAAATCCTCATATGACATCGTCTCGGCCCGGATAAAGCCCCGCTGAATATCGCTGTGGACCTTGCCGGCCGCCTCGTGAGCAATCGTCCCCGCCCGAATCGGCCAGGCACGCACCTCGTCCTTGCCGACCGTCAGAAAGCTGATCAGCCCCAGCGTTCGATAACAGCTTTGCACAAACTGCGCCGAGGCAGGCTTGGTAATCCCCAAATCCTTCATAAACTCCGCCCGGCTTTCCGCATCCAGCTGCGCCAGTTCACTTTCAATCTCCGCCGACAGGCAAATCACCTCCGCCCCGTCCGCCGCCGCTCCCAAATCCATCGTTTGCCCCAGCTGCTTTTCGCCGACGTTGACTACAATCATCATCGGACGCAGGGTCAAAAACCCCAGCGGCTTAATCAGCTCCAGCTCCTGGGCATTCAGAGCCGCCTGGCGGAGCGGCTTTTCCGATTCGAGAATCTGCTGGAGTTTGCGCTGAAGGACCAGCTCCTCCTTATCCCGGGCCTGGGTCTTGGTGGGCTTGTGCATCTGCTTTTCCAGACGCTCAATCCGGTTGGTCACCAGCTCCAAATCAGCCAGCAGCATCTCGGTCTTCAGCTCCTCCAAATCCTTGCGCGGGTCAATTCGGTTCCGATACGCCGGCACAGAATCATTCTCAAACGCACGAAGAACGGCCACAAACAAATCCACCGTCCGCAGCTGTCCAAACAGTTTGCGGGCGGCGGCCCGTCCGTGCTCATCCGTAAAATTCAGCCCCGGAAGGTCCAGACAGTCTATCGTCGCATGCACCGTCTTGGCGGGTTTGTATAACTCCGTCAGCCAGTCCAGCCGCTCATCCGGCACCGGCACCATCACCTCGTGAATCTCCGGGGCCCCCGGCGGAACGGGCGGTTTGCCGCTGACGGCGGAAACCAATGTGCTCTTGCCCGACTGAAGCATCCCGATGACTGCTGCTTTCATTCTTCACATCCTCGCGGATAAACACTGTTTCCAAAACAATCATACGCCACTACGGCCGGAAAATCCTCCAGCACCAGCTCCCGAACCGCCTCCGGCCCCAGTTCCTCATAGGCAACAACCCGGCTGGCGGTAATATGCCTGGACAGGAGCGCCCCAAAGCCGCCCATCGCCGAAAAATGAACCGCCCGATACTGCCGGAGGGCCTGCTGAACCTCTTTGGAACGGTATCCCTTCCCAATCGTCCCCTTCAACCCGGCCTGAAAGAGAGCCGGCGCAAAGGCATCCATTCGGGCCGATGTGGTCGGACCGGCCGAGCCGATTACACGCCCCGGCGCCGCCGGCGTCGGTCCCACATAGTAGATCACCGCCCCTTTCAGGTCAAACGGAAGCGGCTGTCCGGCTTCCAAAAGGGCACACAGACGCCGATGCGCCTGGTCGCGGGCCGCATAGACAACCCCGTTCAGACGCACCCAGTCTCCGGCCCGAAGCCGGCTGATTTGCTCGTCTTTGAGAGGGGTCTGGATTCTTGTTTCTGATAAAGGACTCATCACCGCTTATTATAGAGATGCAAAGACGATTTTCGACAAAATTTCTTCCCCGGAAATCCGAACTTGAACCCCTTTTTTCTTTTGGAAAAAAGATTGCGGTCGGATATCCGGAAAAGATATAATAAAGCTATGGCCAAATACCCGATTTTTCTGGAAATGGCCGGCCGGCGGGCTGTGGTTATCGGCGGCGGCCCTGTAGCCCTTCGAAAAGTTCAGGGGCTCGCAGAGGCGGGAGCTCGTGTTACCGTGGTTGCCGAACATATCCTGCCGGAAATCGAGGAAGCCCTCGTCCAGCTGAACGCGGAAATCATCCTCAGCCGGTATCACAAGGATTTTCTTGTCTCCGCCGCCCTGGTGATTGCCGCCACCAACAATCCCGACCTGAACCGCCGCATCTATGAAGACTGCCAGGAACTGGAAATCCTCTGTAATGTGGTGGATCAGCCGGAGCTGTGCGACTTCTTTGTGCCGGCCGTGGTCAAACGCGGCGACCTGCAGATTGCCATCGGAACCGAAGGACACTGTCCGGCCTACGCCGGTCATCTCCGGCAGAAATTAGAGGAAATTTTTACGGATACACACGGTCATTTTGTGGACGAACTGGCCAAAGTCCGCTCCCGCATCATCGAAACCATTCCCGACAGCGACCAGCGGAAAGCCCTGCTGGGCAGACTGGCCAGCGACGAATCGTTTCACTATTTCGCAGAACACGGACCGGAAGGATGGCGCCGCCACTGCGACGAAATGATCCGTCAGTGCTCCGCCTAATCGGACGGCGAAAAAAGAGGACAGGCAATGAATCTGTACCTGATTCAGCACGCCCAGGCCTTCCCGAAAGAGCAGTATGCAGACCGCCCCCTCACAGAGGAAGGATACTGGCAGGCCCAGCAGACCGCAGAGTTTGTAAAACGGCTGGGCATCTCCGTCGGAGCCGTCTGGCACAGCGGAAAGACCCGGGCCCTCCAGACGGCGAAACTCTTTCACGCCGCTGTAAAGGGACCCTGCCCCCTGGACAAGCACGAAGGGCTTTCTCCCGAGGATGACCCGGAGCCGATTGCCGAGGAAATTGAAAAAGCCCAGACAGACCTGATGATTGTCGGACACCTGCCGTTTTTGTCGCGACTGGCCGGTTTGCTGCTCTGCGGCAGTGCAGACGCCGAACCTGTGCTCTTCGAAAAGGCCGGTGTGGTCTGTCTGCGGCGAAATGACGACGGCCTCTGGCAGCTAAACTGGCTCGTCAAACCGGATATTTTATAAATCCGTTTGCCGCTCTGACAGTGCAGGACCAACCGGAGACTCCGACTCCTCCAACGGCTCTATCAGGCACCAATCCGGCGATTCCAGCCCCTTGAAATCCCAGCCCGCCCGACAGACATGACAGGTCATCTGGTCCGGCCGCCGCAGGGAACCGCAATTCAGACAAGTAACCTCTTTTTCTCTGGGCCGCACCAGATGGAATGTAATCCATGCAGGGACCCCGAACAATATTCCTAACGCAAACCATCCACGCGCAGCCCGGGACGAGCCGCCGAGCGAAAGGGACTTCCTGCGGAGGCAAAGCCCGACCCCAAGACCCACCAAAAGCGAGGGCAGGAGCATCAAAAAGGCCCAAAAAAACTGCGCAGGAAGACCCATCTGCCGACACCTTCGAAGAATCCCGATAAAACTGTGAGGACGGAGAAACAACGCCCTCATACCGGCCCGCGGCTCGATTGCCTCCGCACACAGAAATGACAAACCGTGAAAAACCGCCGGCTGCAGCGAATCGGCAAAAAAGCGGGCGGTTATCGCCAGCGCTCCGTCCCCCCGTTCGAAAAGTTTGCTCAACAGTACCTCTTGATAATATCCTGAAACAGAATTCGCCGCAGGGGAACGAAACATATCATAACCCGTCATCTGCCCCTGGGCATCAAAACACTCGACAGCCAAACCGACCCCTTCGGGAGCTGCGGAGGCGGCACAGCAGCCATAATAGACCAGCTGGCCGTTTTTCTCGCGGCACACAGGATACACCCGATATGCAGATAATTTTTCCGGTCGGCCCTCTGTCCGAGAGCCGAACAGACCGACCGGAGCAGGCAAACGTCCGGCAGGACCTTCTATGCAGAGACTTTCTTTATTCAGACGCAGGATTTGTCCGTCTGCATCCAGCACAAGCAGCCAGGGCCCCGCCGTATCCAAACGAAAATCAGAAGGAACTGTTTCCCACCAGCGTCCCGCATAACCGCCGGTTTGTCCTGTCTTCGGCGGCCTCCATCGACGGGCTTCCTGGACAACAACATCAATTTCTCTTCCCTTCTGCAATGAACCAAACTGAATCGGCTCTATGGAATCTCCCAGAACGGGACCGGCCGAAAACCGCGGTTCCATTCCGCACAAATCTAAATGGAAAAACTGCCGCAGCTGTCTGTCATAGATAAAAAGCTTTCCCTCCTGTTCGTCTTTATAGAGGAACGGATCACGAAATCGCCCGAGCGATTCTTTCTTTACAGGGCTTATGCCCCCAGGACCTAAATAATGTGCCGCCCCCTTCTGCCGACGGAGAGTCCCCTCATAGTATTTCCATTCAAACAGACCGCTTTCCGCATCATACTGGAAAACATCCCATCCGGTTGAAATTTTCCCAATCACCGAACGCCGGGCATCCGACATAGGGGCCCATGCCGGCTCTCCCAATACACTCGCGGGAAGGCCGCTTCCCAAAGAAACCAAAAGAGAACAGGGGAAAAAATTCGGATCATTTTTTCTATCCATACCTTCCAACATAACCCAAACGGCCTCAATACGGCGAAAATTTGCAGAAGCAATGCCCTTTCGGCAAAACCAATCCGCCCAGAAGAGAAGGATGGCCCAGAAGAGAAGAACCAGAAAGCCCGTCGTAAAAATCTTCAAACCATTTCCAGTACGTGCCATAAACCCTCTCCTTACAGAGAAGAAGTTCGATAGATTTCCCAGCCCAGAAGCACGGCGGAAACCGTCGCCGTCAAAAAGAGAATCTGAACCTGAACGTCAAATCCCTTGATGCTCAGCAAACTGAGCAGAATGATAACCAGCCCCAGCGTCCCGAGTGTCGGAAAGACCCGGCTGGACATCCAGCCCGCCGCCAGCCCGATTCCATAACAGGCCGTCCCCGCCAAAAAACCGGAAATCAACGAGGAAATCAGATCATCCCGAAAGGCCTCATTAAAAAACGCAAAGTCCCTGAACAGAATCATCGAAACAGTGCCCAGGCCTGCTGTAAAAAAGAGGTTCGGAATAAGACCGGCCGCAACCCGAGCCGCAAAAACCTGCCGACGGACCGCCCCTCGACCCAGCAGGAAAGCCGACAGGCGGCGCATCCGATCAAAATACATCTGCGAAACGCCCAGAACTGCTAATCCCACACACAGAAACGGGTACGGGTACACAACCCCCCCTTTCAGACGAAGGGCCTCTTCCGTCCCCCGAAAAGCCGCAGAGACGAGCAAAAGAACTGCACCGCCCCATAACAGCAGAAACACCAGATAAAACACCCACATATCTTCGATTTCTCTTCGTATCAGCGTCCACATAATTGCCCTCTCCTTTCTGCTAAACCATCTGATAGACCGGCTCCGTTCTTGTGCATTCCAGAAAGATTTCTTCCAGATTCATCGGAATTTCCACAATCTCCTGCGGCTGCAGCGACTGAACCATTTTCATTTTCAGCGGATTCCAGTTGGCGGCCGTGAAGACCAGCTCTCGTCCCTCTTTGTGCTGGCGGATTAATTCCGTCAGATAAAGCCGCTCGGGCGCCTGGTCAGAAAAAATCACACGAAATTTTCGGATTCCGTTTTTCAGCCCCTCGAGGGTGCAGTCCGCCGCCAGCCATCCGTTCACCAATATCCCGATCCGATCCGCAATGCGTTCCACATCGCTGAGAATATGCGAACTGAACAGAATCGTCCGCCCCTGACGCTGAATAACATCAATCGCCAATTCAAGAAACTGCCTCCGGACAACCGTATCCAGCCCGAGGGTCGGGTCGTCCAGAATCAGCAGCTCCGGTTCTGCCGCCATGGCCAACGTCAAATCCAGCTGAGCCCTCATTCCGGCGGAAAGGTCTTTGACCTTCCGATTCATCGGCAGATTGAATAAACCCGCCAACTCCTCAAAAAGACTCTGATTCCAGCGTCCGGCTAACCCCCTGCACAGGGCAGCCAGACGGCCCGCCGTGTATGTCCCGATTAAAGGATGTCCTTCTGCCGTATACCCGATTCGTGTTTTGGTCTTTCTGGAAAGCATCTGCGAATCCTGCCCGAAAAGAAAGGCCCTTCCGCGGGTCGGGCTTTCCAAACCGAGTAAAATCCGTATCAGCGTAGTTTTGCCGGCACCGTTTCGCCCCAAAAGACCGTAAATACATCCCTGAGGAATTTTCAAAGTCACTCCCTTCAGAACTGCCCGGCCGTCATAATACTTCACCAACCCCTCCGTCTGCACAATAAAGGTGTCCATTTTCATCTCCTTTGTGTATCGATATTGTAGCTTTTTAAGGTTTCTTCAAACCACTCCTTCAAAAGTTCTGGAGCCACCTTAAGAAGGACGGCCTCGACTACCGCTTGTTTCAGAAAATTGCAGACAATTTCCTTCTTGGCCGAGTCGCTCAGCCGAGAGAAGATTTCGGACACAAAAGAACCCCCGCCCGGTCTGGTATTTATGAGCCCTTCCTGCTCCAGATATTTATAGGCCTTCGCAATCGTGTTCGGATTGATAACAAGCTGCACAGCCAGCTGGCGGATTGTCGGCAGCTGTTCACCCGGAAGAAGACGTCCGGAAGCAATCTCCTGCTTGATTTGGTCGATTATCTGCTGATAAACCGGCCGTTCAGAATTGGAAACAATTGTGATCTGCAAAATGCTTCCTTTCTTGTTGTACTATTACAACTATTACAAGTTTAACGAGCCAAGATTTTCCCTGCAACAAAAAAATGGGATTTTTAAAAAAATATTCTTAAATCAAAATAAGAAAAGGGGATATATTAATTAAAAAATGAGATTCCTCAAATGAAGCATCAACCCTCCCCTCTAAATCCGCCGGGCGGCGACATAGGAGGCGGAAAACCGCCCGGAGCAAAGCCGCCTGGGGTTAATCCGCCGGGTGTAAAGCCGCCGGGGGTCGGCGACATCCCCGGTTGGGATGTTCGTCCGACAAATACGTCACTCTCGGCCTCTCGTTCAGCCTCCTGAACATCGCGATAGTTTTTCCGCAGTTCCGCTGTCCAGTTCGCCTGGCGGATAGGAAGTTTTGCAAGAATCCCATCCTCCTGCGCATAAAGCATGCTCACAAACTCCCGCCGGCGCAGAGCCGTCATTGCACCCGACCAATCTACTTCTGCAATTTGGTCCAAATAGAGATACGGGGTCGTAAAATCAATTTTCTCCGGAACGGAAGCCGCCGTTGTCCCCATACCGGGGCCTTCCATAGGCATCGGAAATGCAGCGCCCATCGGAGGAGGTACCGCCCCTTCCATCCCGAACCCTGCGCCGGTTTCCGCAGAAGCGGCGGTCCTTTTGACCTCAACTTCTGAACCGATGAGTTGTCCCGGGAGTACTTCAAACTCATGACTTCTCCAGCGGCCCATATAATATTTGGAAACGCGCACGTTCACCGCAATCGGGTTGGTTCTGGAAATATCCATCGGGAAAATATGAAGTGTTTTGGGAATCGAAGCAATCAGCGGTTCATTCCTTTTGGCGACAGTTTCCGCAAACGGCGTCCATAAAACGATTTGATTCTTGAACTCCTGCTGGTCCGGCTTAAACCAGTCCCTGCCGGCAATCGGATTAAACAGGCCGACTCGAATTCGGTATTGATAGGTTTTTCCCGGCTGAACGGTGTCATCATGAGCCCAAACCAGCAAAGGTTCGGTCCGCTTCCACCAGTCATCCGTCAGCAATTCTCTCTGGTAATCCCGCCAGATGTCTTCAACCGTTCGCTGGCGTGTTCCCGGTCGAGTTGCCACGCCCGGGGCCCCCATATCCGGAGGCATCACTCCGGGGCCGCCCGGCTGAGTTCGCCCGGGCTGCGGCTGTTCCCGACCCGGCTGCGGCTGACGTCCCGGCTGGCGTCCCGGCTGCCGCGCTCCTCCGGGCCCCGGCAAGCCGCCTTCCATCCCTCCCGGAGCCGTCCGGCCCGGACCCGCTCCCGCGGCGCCGGCCGCCTGCTGCTGCGCCAATCGACGCGCTTCATCCCGCTGCTGCTGAAGCAGCTTCTGGGCTTCTTCCAGATACGGGGGCGGCATCCAATACTGATACCGCGACGTAGCAAAATCATACGGCCGCTGCTGCAGAAGTGACGCCTGACGAATGCGTTCTTTAAATTGTTCTATTTGAACAGAAACGCCGCCGCCGCTGAGCTCTTCGGTTCGGTACGGCAGCTGGTCAAACAGTTTTTTATAAGCAATCGTCTGGGGGCTCGGCACCCGCTCCCAAGGCCCCCAAGAGCCGTCCGGAAGCTGTTCTCTACGCTGCAGCTCCACTCGGGCGGCAACAGGAACCGCCAAAACCGGGTCTTTATGGGCCGGACGAACTCCCAAGCCCATAAAGGCCGATTGAAACTGCTGCACAATCCGCCGGACATCCAGCCGGGCCGAAACCGTCACAAAATCCACATCTCCTATCTGGACGGGAACATTCTCATACGGCAGCTCCGGCGTAACCTCTTCCGTCGGAACGTAAGCGGCCGAACGGATATAAGCCATCTGAACATCCTGCAGCGGCGGAATCTCCGGCACAGCGTATTCCCGGTCTGTTTCGATCGGCTGACGCCCAATCCCGGGCAGCATCGGGTAAACCTGCAGATTCAGGGTCGGAACAGAGGAAGCAAGGAGCCGTTCATAGGAGGGAATAAAATCCGGCAGCGGCAGTGATACCGTCTCCGACGCCCCCTCAATTCGTTCACGAAGACGTTCCGCTTTCTGAGCCAGCTTATTCTGGGCCGAACCGGGAGATTCCTTGCGCCCATCAATCACCGGACCGAACGGATTTCGAAAAACAAACAGCCACAGCAGCCCCAGACTCAGCAGACCGATTCCGGCAAGAATGATTTTATCCAAATGCTGCTCAAGAAGATTTTCTCGTTTTTTGCTCATGAAAATATCCTGTGCTCATCATTTTCCGTTCGAACAGCTCATCCCGCAGCCGGCCTGTCATCATCAATACCCCGCCGGCCCAAACGGCGCAGCAGAGGCACCCGCTGCAGATTGTCCCAGCAGGACCTTCACCGGCTCCGGTTTGATTTCATCATAGGCCTTGCGGACAAACAGATACTCGCAAACCAAGTCCACCCGCATCGCCGCATCGGTTCCGTACCGGTAATAATAATGCGAAGGGCTCTGCTTATCCACTGCGGAAAAAGTACTGGCCAAGATCGTAATCTGATTGTGGCGGCCCTGACGAATTTCACCGTTTTCCTTAAACCCCTCCCGATAACTGTGGGGCCTGCTGGAACAAAGTTCTTTCAAAAACGCCTGCGTATAGCGGCTGTCCACAATCACCGATACGGCAAAGTGAACTACATCAATGTCCTCGTTGCCGATTCGAGCCGTCCAGGGACGCGAAATCAGCGGGCTGGGCATACCGGGCAGGACATAAGCCGGCTGGTCAGATGTCATGCTGCCGCCGAATCCGCCAAACCCTCCGAAACGCGGAGACACAACTCCAGGCATCCCCCCGACCCCTCCGGACAGTCCCCCCGCAGGGACATCCGACACCGGACGCTGAAAACTCACCCCCATCAGCCGTTTAACGGGAGAATCCGCAACCCGCTCCGACCCCGTGTTCATCGCCTCAATCGCCGCCACTACATCTTCATAAATCCAATAGGCCGTTTGAGCAAACCAGCAGTCGCGCAGGGCCTGCTCGGCCCCCACAAACTGGTACGATTCCCAAAAATCATACCAGGCAAAAACCCGCGGATGCGCATACATCGCAATTCGCTCCGCCCGAGCATTGCAAATCGCATTGACCATCGGATTGTCCGCCGCTCCCAACTGACCCAATCCGGGCGTTCCTCCCAAAAACTCCCCGCCGCGAACGGCACCGACCGTCCCGCCGCCGGCCGCCCGAATTTCGCTTTCCGAGGGAGCATCGAGGGCCTTCAGTCGTTCGGTAATCATCTGTTCAATGGCCGCTCGATACCGTCGCCCGAAATCCAGATAGACCTGGGACGATGTGTCCTCGGATTTCGGAAAAATTCCGTATTTAATCAGCTCACGCAGCGAGGACTGGATTGACATCCGCTGAACGGCTTCTGCATCCGCCCGATACTGCTGTAGAACTCTCTGAACCTGTTCGGCCTGCTCTTTCGGAGGGGTCGTTCGAGCCAGACTGTCGAGAGTCTGAGCCATTCGCTCCCAGTCCTGCTTTTTGGTGCTGACGGTTCGTCCAATCAGAATCGTCGGAACGAACAGAACCAGCCCGACCAGCAGCAGCCCCGCCGGCAGCAGAAGAGCCGAATATTTTTTCAAATACCCCTTGATGATATCAATTACCATATTCATGATTTAGTCTCACATCTGGATGATTGCTTCGCTATGATCTGCCTAAAAATCACCGCCGCCTCCGACGCCGCCGGGAGCTGTCGGAACAGCCGTTGGGAAAAATCCGCCGCCCATACCGCCTGTACTCATTTCCGGCACAACCGGGGCGTCTTTCCATACAAACTTGGCCTGAATCCGAAACCAGGAATCCCGCAAAATATATTGAGGTTCTCCGAAGGGGCTCTGTTTGACACGGCCCAAGTCCCGGTCCGTATAAGCCGGATTATTTCTAATATCCTCCGGCGTAATATAATCCAGCGTTTTGCTGATTTCCTCCTCTGTCATCGGATCGATAAGGACAATCTCCCTGGTGACGCGAGTCGGAACCGCTCCGGTCATCCCGGGCATCATAGGACCCGGCGCCGCCGTCATCCCCGGTGCGGCACCGGCCGGCTGAGTTGACGGAACCCGCTCCACCTCCCGGAGAATCCCGATTCCGGCCGGCATCTGCATATCCGCCGGGTCCACGGCTCCGGATTCATCCCGAAAATGCCGGATATCGCCTTTGCCGAACAGCTCAAACGGCGTATCCGGAAACAGGGTTTTGAGATTCTCAAACCGGGTCACCACACCCCATCGTCTCGAGTCTGACCCGACCCCGGGCGGGTCCAGCAATTGAGCAATATTTTTATAAGGACTGTAGCCCTCAATTAATACAACAAATCCCGCCTGCGGCGTTGTGCCGGCGGCTCCCATCATGTCTCCGCCGACCATACCAGGCCCCCCGAACATCTCTCCCGGCATCCCTCCGGGCCGCATGACAGGTCCGCCCATAAAGCCGCCCATCTCTCCGCCGAACCCGCCGCCGGGGCCAAATCCGCTTGCCCCCCGCCGGCTCCCCTGCGGAAAAGCCGCCGAGGCCAAATCCGGTGCAAACTGAATCTCCAGACGCGTCACAAACATAATTTTTCTTTCTGCACGCGGTATGGAGCGGATAGTCCGGATGTCTCCATTCACAAACGCCTCGTATAAAGCGGCGATTTCCGGCGTGTTGTCTTTATTTGGAAAACACTTCAAAAGGGTTTCATTCAGGAGAGGAATAATCTGCCGATATTTGAACAAATCCAGCTCCTTTTGAACCTGCTGTTCAAACATCGGTTTTTGGCTTTCAAATTCTGAAACGGCTGAATTGATGCTTTGGGCCTGCTGCATTACGGCCTGAACCGTCCGAAGGGCTCCGCTCTCGCGGGTGTACTGCTGAAGCAGACGGAAGGTCCAGAGCAGACAAACCAGACTGACCGCCAGAAAAACCCCGGCTGCAGCCGTAAAGACCCTCGCTTTGCGGGTCCAGGCCATTGCCCGGGCAATTCGGCGAGGCAGAAGATTGGTTTCAATCTTCGATTCGCCCAGCAGCTGAACCCCCAAACCGTATACCACACCGAACTCAGAAAGATTTTCATGAAACTTGGCCGCGGACACTTCCGGAGAAAGCGTCAGCCGCTCGAAGGAATCGGGCTTAATCACCGGAAGCCCCAGACTCTGCTGAAGATATTTGGTCAGTCCCTGAAGCTTAAAACCGCCCCCCAGCGCCAGTATGCGTGAAAATCCCTTATCCCGGCCGGCTCCGCTGGATGAATAAAACCCAAGACTTCGCTGAATTTCACCGGCCAAATCCGTATAAACCGGCTTCATCGCTGTGAAAATCTGCCGCATATACTTGCTCATCGGGGCCGTCCGCTTGAGTTTTTCGGCCTTGGCAAACTTCAGCTTAAAGGCGTCGGCAATCGCTTCAGTAAACGTGTTGCCCCCGATTCGAATGCTGCGCTGCCAGACCGAATCGCGGGTGGCAATCACCAGCGTAGTGTTCTCGGCCCCCATGTCGAGAATAATGGTGGCTTTTCCGGCCGAAGCACTGATATCCTTCAGGTCATACAGCGCATAATTATACAGAGCAATCGGACTGATTTGCACACAGCTGACACGCAGATTTTCCCGACTGAAAAAGTCCAGCATCTCGGCGATGACTTCATTTTTGATGGCAAAAATCCCGACTTCCGTATCAGGGCTGTCCGGATTTTTCAGCAGCTGCCAATCCCACTCGACCTCATTGATATCAAAGGGAATCTGCTGTACGGCTTCGAGAGGGACGATTTTGGGAATCCGCTTGGGGTCCACCGGCGGCATCTTGACCAGCCGGGCAAAACTGTTTTGACCGGCTATAGCAATGGCAACCTCTTCCCTGCCGACCTCATTTTCTTTCAGAAACTCTCGAAGGGTTTGTTGAATAGTTTCCCGGCGTTCTTCCGGTGTGACGTCTGCGGTGGAAAGAATTTTCGAGTGTTCCAGACAGGCAAAGCCCGCTACCTCCAGCCCTTCTGCACCCCGCCGGAGCCGCAAGGCCTTTAATGAGCAGGTTCCGATATCAATCCCCCAGACCGCATGCGACGCTTTGGCCATGATGTTCCTTTCTTCCTTATGCTCCATCCGACGAGGCCGTCTGCAAAAAAACTTGCATCCGCCCCGCCGACGATTCTATAGTAAGCCGTCTATGAAACACTTTATCATTCATACGCTCGGCTGCAAAGTCAATCAATATGAAAGCTGCCAGATTGAACAATGGCTGCGTTCTCACGGCGTCTGCCCCGCCCCCTCCGGTTCTCCGGCCGACCTGGTTATCGTCAACACCTGCTGCATCACCCAAACCGCTGCTTCGAAAAGCCGTCAGGCCGTCCGCAAACTCCACAAGCAGAACCCCTCCGCCCTTCTGATTCTTACCGGCTGCCTGTCCGCAGCTACCGCCGAGGAAACCGCCGACCTGCCGAAAACCGCCGTCTGGGCCGCCGATAAACATCAGCTGCTGGATATTCTGCGTTCTTTGTCCGACTCATCTGAAGACAGAGTATCCAACGGAATCAGTAAAACACCATTTTCCTATAAAATCAAGCACAAAAACGACCTGGACATACAACAATTTCCCGACTGCGACCCTTTCGGTCCGCTGAACAGTTTTTCCGGCCAAACCCGCGCCTTTCTGAAAATCCAGGACGGCTGCGATGTTTTCTGCACCTATTGTATTGTTCCAAAAATCCGCAAAAAACTCTGGAGCAAACCCACAGATGTAATTCTTCGGGAAGCAGAGGACCTTCTTGCTGCCGGACATAAAGAAATTGTCCTGACAGGCATCTTTCTGGGGGCATGGGGGCGCAGCACAGCCCGTCGGAAACACTGGAAGCCTGACGAACCCAACCCTCTTGTCTCTCTTTTGAAACAGATTTTAAAGCTTCCGAATCTTATCCGCCTTCGGCTCAGCTCCCTGGAGCCGGCGGATGTAACGGATGAACTCATTGAAGTCTATCAACAATATCCGAATCTGGTTCCGCATCTTCATCTTCCCCTTCAATCCGGCTCGGACCGCATCCTGAAACGGATGGCCCGACAATACACGTCAGAGGAATATTTGAATATCTGCCGAAAACTGCAGGAACGGTTGGACCGACCGGCCATCACGACGGATATTATCGTCGGTTTTCCCGGAGAAACGGAAGAGGATTTCGAAAAAACTGTTGAAGTTTGCCGTCAGGTTGGATTCGCAAAAATGCATATTTTCCCATTCAGCCCCAGACGGGGTACAGCGGCCGCTCGAATGAAACCGCCTGTCCCCGCGGGAGTCATCCGCAGGCGCGCAGAGAAACTTCAGAAACTGGATAAGGAACTTCAGGAAAAGTTTCGACGTCAGTTTATCGGCCAGACTGTTCGTGTGATTCTCGAACAGACAAATCCCCCCGCAGGCCGCTGCGACCGGTACTTTATGGTAGATTGCTCAACCGCCGAGTTTCCTGAGCCGCCCCTCCAGGGGCAAGTCGTTTCAATCCGCCTGGACCGTTAAGTCCTGTGTATCACGGCAGTGTGATAGAGGCACTTTCCTCGAAATCGGTCCATCGCAGCCCAAAGGAAACCTCGCCGTTTCTTGCCGTCAGGGTGGTATTTGAGATTCTTGCGGAATACAGACACCCCTGAAGGTCTATTCGCAGCCATACCCTGGCTCCTTCCGGGGTACGGACATTTGAACAGGAATAGACCATCCCCCTCCGGTCAGCCCGAAGCGAACCTGCCGGAAGAGTAAACGTCTGTTCCCCCCACTGGAGGACTACTGATTCATTCCGTAAGTTTCGACTGAGATCCTGAACCGCAATTTCTCCCCAAACCCTCAGAGAATCTGTATCCGCTCTTCGGCCTATCTGAACCGCTGCCCGATTCATCCGCAGTTCATTCGCATACCCCCGCATGAGGCGGATAGGAATTCTCGCCGGTCCGTTGACAATCGATTCATCCGCCTGGCCCCGGAGCACATACGGACCGACCGTCATAGACAATTCCAGCGGACAGCCCAATCCGGTTAAATTCACATTCTGCGCTCGGAGCAAAAATCTCCGCTGTGCAAAGTTCAGCAGCAGCAGAGTAATCCTGCCCGGCTCTCCTTTACGGTAGCGCTCCGACCAGATAAACCGATTGCCGGTTGTGTCCCAGACATAATTGCAGTTCTCGGTGTAAATCACCGAATTGTCCCTCAGAGAACTGATTACCACCTCCACATGAGGAATCCCAAGCAGATCGGAGGGAACTCTCTCAAACGTGCCTGACATCTCTATTGTATCCTGCCCGGCTGTCGTTCCGGCCGTCACCTGACAGCGGCTGATCGTTAAGGCAATCTCCAAATCCTGCTCCCACCGCCAGCTTCTGTAAAGCCAGTTTTTGGCAAAACAGCCCATATACCCTTCTCCGTCCAGCAGATTCCAGTTCACATCAAACATCGGCGGCTGCCAATCATAGCTGGCCACCCAGGCAATATGACCGATTTCCAGATCCTCCACAAACTCCCGCAGAGGAGCGGCATAGGTCTCAATGGTCCCATTTAAAATTCCCGGGTCGCCTTCGATAAACCCCCATTCCCCCAAAATTACCGGAACTGCAGCAGATGCCCGGCTAATCGAATCTCGATAGTAAAGGGTATCCGACAGCCAGTGATACGGGTAAATATGGACTGTATAGACTACATTTTCATCGCTCAGCGGGGACTCTGCCACAGGTCCGATAATCTGACACCATCGCGGCGTACCGACAAACAACAGCGTCTCCGGTGCATAGGTTCGGATAACCTGAATCAATGTTTCCATATCCTCCTTGACACTCTGCCAGTTTTCCTCATCCGTGCCGATATTGTTGATGGGCTCATTAAATAACTCATACATTACATTGGTATCATCCGCAAACCGCGGCGCCATGTACTCCCAGAATTCAATGGCCTGCGGAAGGGTGTCAAACGTGTTATTGATGTCATGCCAGTCCAGAATGACATACACCCCCTGCCGAATGCAAAAATCCACCACACTGCGAAGCAGCGTGTATAAGTCTTCATTCTCCGGATCAAAAGGATAAGGCCAGCCCTGAACCAGATGCGGCGGAAAAATCGGAATGCGAATCACATTGGTTTTCCAGCCGACGCTGCCGCATCGCATATCCTCCGGGTCCGTCAGCCGGCTGATCATCTGGACGGCACCGCCCTGCCAACTCTGCAAAAAACCAAGGTCGATTAAAGACACCCCGCGCAGCGTAAAGTCACCGCCTCCGACCTGTTTGATTCGGTTCCCCTCGGCATACAGCCGCGGCAGCGGAACCGGTGCATCCTCTGTTTCAACCCTGACGTTATCAATATAAAAATAACCTCCCTGTCCCTTTTCCACATTGCATTGAAGCGCCATCCGCAATTCATACACATCGTTGGTTCTCACGATATTCCCAAGCCGCCAGCTGACCCGCCAGGTTGCATCCCCCATCCAGGGCCCCCACCAGGCTACATTTCCATCATCAGTTCGCGGCGGCGCGGCTGCTCCGCTGAGAGAGGTTACAACCATTTGGTCACGGTCTATCTCCTGCCAGTTCCAGACTGACCTATCCATCAGGGCAATCTTGTTGATATTGCACCAGGTCTCGGGGGGCCACTCCGCTGCAATAAATGTAATATCCATCGTGATGCGAGCAGCTCCGGCTAAATTCAATACCCCAATCCGCTCGAGTTTCCAGAACTCGCTCGGCCCGACAAGAACTGCCAGACTGCGGCTGCCGAGTGTGGCTCCGTTGGTACTGGTGCTTAAATCCTGTGTACCGGTCCAGGCACCGGTCCAGCCGTCTAATCCGCTTTCAAAATCGCCGAATACCATCTCCTCTGCATCGACCTTACAAAGCAGAAAGAACCAAAGAAGCATCGCGGAACACACGGATAAAAATAAGTTCCTGCCAAAAGGACTTTTCATTTCTAAAACTCCCGCTCAACCCCCAACAACTCTGTTTCTTCCTGGCCTTTTTTATTCCTCCCTGCAGACTATTCCTAAAATCCTATCAGCATTTTCGGCACTCAACTTAATATCTAAGATTCCAATTTTTGGTTAGTTACATAAACAGAAAACCTGACCTGAATCCCCTGCAAATGCCGTCTAAATATGACAATATCTTATACTGAATATCACCTTTTTTTATCTTGTATATTCCGACGTTTTCGGATACTTTATCCGCCCAAACCAGAACATCTCACCCTTTTCTGCATGGAGAAAAAAGATGCCGAAGCGTAATGACATCAAAAAAGTAATGATTATCGGGTCAGGCCCTATTATTATCGGGCAGGCCTGCGAATTTGACTATTCCGGAACACAGGCCTGCAAGGCCTTGCGAAAATTGGGTTTTGAAATTGTTCTGGTCAATTCCAATCCCGCTACCATTATGACCGACCCCGGGATGGCAGATGTTACCTATATTGAACCCCTAAACCTGGAAACCATGACAAAAATTATCCAGAAAGAACGCCCTGATGCCCTTCTGCCGAACTTAGGCGGGCAAACCGGCCTGAATCTGGCTTCCGAGCTGGCCCGGGCAGGGGTTCTGGACCAATACAATGTCAAAGTCATCGGTGTCCAGCTGGATGCCATTAAACGAGGGGAGGACCGAATCGAATTCAAAAACACGATGAAACGCCTCGGGATTGATATGCCCCGAAGCAAGCCGGCTTATTCTGTGCAGGAAGCCGAAGACATCGCCAAAGAACTGGGCTTTCCGCTGGTCATCCGCCCCGCCTATACCATGGGCGGCACCGGCGGCGGTCTGGTCTATAACATCGACGAACTCCGCACCGTTGCCGCCCGCGGACTGGATGCCAGTCTGGTTCATCAAATCCTTGTGGAAGAATCCGTACAGGGCTGGGAAGAACTCGAATTGGAAATCGTCCGGGACAGCAAGGGGCAGAAAATCACAGTCTGTTTTATTGAAAACGTGGACCCCATGGGCGTGCACACGGGCGATTCCTTCTGCACCGCCCCGATGCTCACCATCGACAAAACCCTTCAGCAAAAGCTTCAGAAATACTCCTATGACATTGTGGATGCCATCGGCGTTATTGGCGGAACCAATATCCAGTTTGCACACGACCCCAAAACCGGCCGGGTGGTTATTATCGAAATCAACCCGCGCACGTCCCGTTCTTCAGCTCTGGCTTCCAAAGCAACCGGCTTTCCCATTGCCTTGGTCTCCGCCATGCTCGCCGGCGGTTTGACGCTCGACGAAATTCCCTACTGGAGAGACGGAACGCTCGAGAAATACACCCCGTCCGGCGACTATGTTGTGGTCAAATTCGCCCGCTGGGCCTTTGAAAAATTCAAGGGAATCGAAGACAAACTCGGCACCCAGATGCGGGCCGTCGGCGAAGTCATGAGCATCGGAAAGACCTACAAAGAGGCCTTCCAGAAAGCCATCCGTTCGCTCGAAAGCGGCCGATACGGGCTGGGCTTTGCCAAAAACTTCAATTCCCTCTCGCTGGAAGAGCTGATGCTCCGGCTCAATCATCCCAGCAGCGAACGGCAGTTCCTGATGTACGAAGCCCTTCGCAAAGGCGCCTCTGTCAAAGCCCTCGTCGAAAAAACCGCCATCAAAGAATGGTTTATTCAGCAGATGGCCGAGCTGGTTCAGCTGGAGGAAAAAATCCTCAAGTACAAGGGCAAACCGCTCCCTGATGAGCTCCTGCGGCAGGCCAAGAAAGACGGCTTTGCCGACCGTTATCTGGCCAAACTGCTGGGCGTCAAAGAAGAGCAGATTCGGGAGCATCGCACCCGATTGGGCGTCGTCGAAGGGTGGGAACCCATCCCCGTCAGCGGGGTGGAAAATGCCGCCTACTACTACTCCACATACAATGCTCCAAACAAGGTCAGTTCGTCGTCCAATCCCCAAAAAGTGATGGTGCTCGGCGGCGGCCCCAACCGCATCGGCCAGGGCATCGAGTTCGATTACTGCTGCGTCCACGCAGCCTTTGCCCTGCGGGATGAAGGGTTTGAAACCATCATGGTCAACTGCAACCCGGAAACCGTCTCCACCGACTACGATACCTCTAACAAACTGTACTTTGAACCGCTGACCGTGGAAGATGTCCTCAGCATCTATGAAAAGGAAAAACCGATGGGCGTTATCGTCCAGTTCGGCGGACAAACGCCCCTGAACATTGCCCGCCAGCTCGAAGAAGCCGGCGTCCGCATCCTGGGCACCTCCACGGACAGCATCGACCTGGCCGAAGACCGCGACCGCTTCCGCGCCCGAATGGAAAAACTCGGTATCCCCATGCCGAAAGCCGGAATGGCCGCAAGTGTCGAAGAAGCCCTCCGCGTGGCGGAGCAAATCGGCTATCCGCTGATGCTCCGGCCGTCCTACGTCCTCGGCGGACGGGGGATGGAAGTTATCCACGATGAAACGATGCTCCGCGAATATATGGCCGCCGCCGTGGATGTTACGCCGGAACGTCCGATTTTAATCGATAAATTCCTCGTCAACGCCGTCGAGGCCGAAGCGGACGCCATTGCCGACGGAACAGACGTTTTTATCCCTGCCGTGATGGAGCACATCGAACAGGCGGGCATTCATTCGGGCGACTCCGCCTGCGTGATTCCTCCGGTCTCGATTCCCCAAAAACACATTGACACCATCTGCGAATACACCCGCAAAATCGCTGCCGAGCTTCGCGTCGTCGGCCTGATGAACATGCAGTATGCCATCGCGGATGATGTGGTCTATGTGCTGGAGGCCAACCCGCGAGCGTCCCGCACCGTGCCGCTGGTCTCCAAGGTCTGCGGTTTGTCGATGGCACGCATCGCTACGCAGATTATGCTGGGCAAAAAACTCAGAGACATAAATCTCAAACACGGCAAAATCCCTCACTTCGGCGTCAAAGAATCCGTCTTTCCGTTCAATATGTTCCCCGAAGTAGACCCGATTCTCGGCCCGGAGATGCGCTCCACCGGTGAAGTGCTCGGCATGGCCGATTCTTTTGGAATGGCCTTCTTTAAAGCACAGGAGGCCACGCAGCAGCCCCTGCCGCTGGAAGGAACGGTTTTGATTACCGTCAACGATTCCGACAAAGAAGCCATTGTTCCGGTCGCCAGAGAATTTGCCGACATCGGCTTTCGGCTCATTGCCACCGAGGGAACCTGTGACTACCTTCGCAAAAAAGGCATCAAAGCCGAACGGATTTTCAAACTGCACGAAGGCCGTCCGAATATCCTGGATGCCATCAAGAATAAAGAAATTCAGCTGGTCATCAATACCCCCATCGGCAAACGAAGCGTCACCGATGATTCCTATATTCGCAAGGCCGCTATTCAGTACAAAATCCCGTACATCACCACAGTAGCGGCGGCAGCGGCCAGCGTCAAAGGCATCGCCGCCAGAAAGACACAGGAATCGTCGGTGCGCTCCCTTCAATCGTATCATGCAGGAATCCGATAAATGCACCCGCTCCACCAAAAACGAGCCTTTATCTGCGACATGGACGGGGTTTTGTATCACGGAAGCCGCCTGCTGGCCGGCGCCAAAGAGTTTGTCCGCTGGCTCAAAGAGCAGGGCAAACAATACCTTTTCCTGACGAACTCTTCCTCGCGAACCCCGGAGGAATTAAGCCGAAAACTGGCGGGGATGGGCATCGAAGTCTCGCCGGAACACTTCATGACCAGCGGGATTGCCACAGCTTCTTTTCTGGCCTCTCAAAAACCCGGCGGCAGTGCCTATATCATCGGCGACAACGGTCTGCGGCAGCCTCTTCTTGAACAGGGCATTCGCCTCACGGAAGAGAATCCGGATTATGTCGTCGTCGGGGAAACTGCTGCCTACAATTACGCCCAGATTGAAAAAGCCGTCAATCTCGTCCTCGGCGGCGCCAAACTCATCGGCACAAACCCCGACATCAGCGGTCCTGTAGAAAGCGGCATAGCGCCGGCCTGCCGCGCTCTTATTGCTCCGATAGAAATCGCCTCCGGCCGACAGGCCTACTTCATCGGAAAACCCAACCCCCTGATTATGCGGCATTCGCTCAAACGGCTTGCCTGCCGGCGGGAGGAAACCGTCATCATCGGCGACCGAATGGACACCGACATCATCGCCGGTATCGAATCCGAAATCGACACCGTCCTGGTTCTCAGCGGCATCACACAGGAAAAAGATATCCCGAAATTCCCCTATCGGCCCGATTATATCCTCAGCGGTGTGGGGGATATTCCGCTTCTGTAAAGAAAGGTACAGGACATAAACAGTCCATATTTCAGGAACTTCAAAAAAATTTTTTATTTTCCTCTTGAACCGATCTTCATCATTCGATATACTTGTTTCTATGAATAGTATCGCCTTGACACAAAAGGAGTATTGGTGGCGGCCGCAGGCTTAGGCCCGCGGTCGGCAGGAATTCTGTTTCCGTTTCCCGAAACATCTCTTCGACCCGGCCTCAAACCGGGTCGTTTTTTATTCCCGAAACCCGAAAAATAAGGAACTTGTACAAATGACAGATTATAAAACCAGAATCGAACAGGCCAAACCCGGACAAATCATTCCAATGGTCCGGGAAATTGAACTGTCCTGCCCGGTGGAATTCTTCGCCCGCCTGAGCGACTACGGCCGGGCCCGCCACTGCTGTCTGCTCGAATCCCGCGATTATCTTTCGGAGGCCAAAGGCAACGAACTGACGTTCGGAACTGCCGACCCGGCTCTCTACCTGACCGGCCGGGAAGACCGATTCGAAATCCGGGCCCTCAGCCCGACCGGCAAACGGATGATTCAATACCTGGCCGAACGCCCGGAACGCTTTGCTTTTTGCAAAACCGTCCAATTTACTCCGGAGGCCGTAACCGGCACCATTCAGCGGCTGTCGGGCAAAACCGATGAGCATACCCGCCTCAAAAGTGTCAGCCAGATGGATGTCATTCGGGCCGTGGCCTTCGCGTTCGAGCTGGCCAGCCCCCCCTTCCGCGTCACCTGCGGACTGCTCGGGGCAATCAGTTATGATTTTATCGACCAGTTTGAAACCCTGCCGCCCAATCAGAATGACCTGCTGAACAACCCGGATTATGAGCTGTACTTCGCGGACAATATCTTTCTGATGGACCACCACCAGAGCAAAGGGTACCTGATTGTCAACGCCGTCATTACCAACGGCAACCGTCAGGCCATCTATGAAGAGGCCATGGCCCGTTTTGATTCCTATCTGAAACAAATGCGGACAGACCGCCCCGAACCATCCTTCTACGATGGTCCGCTGCCTTCTCCCGCAACCGACACCCCCCAGCCGGAGTACGAACAGATGGTCCGCACCGCCAAAGAGCATATTCGCAACGGTGACATCTTTCAGGTGGTTTTAAGCCGGACTATTACGGAACCCTGCCCCGCCGAGCCGCTGGACGTTTATCGCCGACTCCGCCTGCTCAATCCCTCTCCGTATATGTTCTATCTGAATACCGGCACCACCTGCCTGATTGGGGCCAGCCCCGAGCTGAACCTCCGCGTGAGCGGCAAAAAAGACCGCATCGTGGAAATCCGCCCCATCGCCGGCACCAAACCCCGCGGCTGGGTGGACGGTGTCATCGACCCCGAAACTGACATGCGCTATGAAGCCGAACTCCAGCTGGACCACAAGGAGCTGGCCGAACACATGATGCTGGTGGACCTGGCCCGCAACGACATTGCCCGCGTTTCACAGCCCGGCAGCCGTCTGGTCAATGAACTGCTCACGGTCGAACGCTACGAATCCGTGATGCATCTGGTCAGCAACGTCAAAGGAAAACTGCGTCCGGATTTGGATGCCCTCAGCGCGTACCTGGCCACAATGAATATGGGCACCCTCACCGGCGCCCCGAAAATTGAGGCAATGAAAATCATCCGCCGGCTTGAAAAGAATAAACGCGGCTACTACGGCGGTGCTGTGATGTACCTGACCGTGGACGGCCAATTCGACAGCTGCATCACGATTCGAAGTCTCCAGATTCGGGACCATACCGCCTACATCCGCGCCGGAGCCGGAATCGTCTATGACAGCATTCCGGCCGTCGAATTCGAAGAAACCGAAAACAAGGCCAAATCCTGCCTGAAAGCCGTTCGACTGGCCTGTGCGCAAGCCGCCAAACAACTTCAGCCGTAAGGAGATGCCATGGAACCCGTACGTGTCCTCTTTATCGACAACTTCGACTCGTTTACCTACAACCTCGTCGATGAGTTCGCCAAACGCAAATGCCCTACGCTGGTCTACCGGGCCGATACCCCCCTATCCCAGCTGGTCCGCGCCGCCGAACAGTTCCAGCCGGACCTGCTGGTCATTTCGCCCGGACCGGGGAACCCGTCCACTGCGGGCGTCACCCTCGAAGCCATCGACTATTTCCACAACAAACTGCCCATCTTCGGGGTCTGTCTGGGCCATCAGGCCATCGTGCAGTACTTCGGCGGCACCGTCAGCCATGCCCCCTGCGTCATGCACGGCAAGGCCTCTCGAATCACCCACAACGGCAAAGGGGCCTTCGAAAACCTCGAAAATCCGCTCCACGCCGGCCGCTACCACAGCCTGTGTGCCGTCACCCTGCCGGACTGTCTGGAAGAAACCGCCTCCTTTGAAGGGGTCGTCATGGGAATCCAGCACAAAACCCTGCCGATTTACGGCGTCCAGTTTCACCCGGAAAGCATCCTGACTCCCGCCGGCGGAAAAGTCATCGAAAACATCCTCAAAATCGCCCTCAACAACAAAAAGAAACACCCATAAAAGGAGAGCCGTTATGACCAAAATTACCGAGTATCTCGAAATCATCCTCGAAGGGCACGACCTGACCTTCGAACAGGCCAAGCAGCTGCTGGACACCATCTTCAAGGGCGACGTGGCTGAGGTCCAAATCGCCGCCTTTTTGGCGGCCATGCGGGTCAAAAAGGCATCCGTCAGCGAACTGGCGGGGCTGGCCACTTCTCTTCGGGAACATGCTGTGCCCGTCCGGGTCGGCATCGACAATCTCGTGGACACCTGCGGAACCGGCGGGGCCGCCCTGAAAACCTTCAACATCTCCACCGCCGCCGCCTTTGTCGCCGCCGGAGCCGGGGTTTATGTCGCCAAACACGGCAACCGCGGCATCACCAGCATCTGCGGCTCCGCCGACGTTTTAAGCGCATTGGGCGTCAATATTGAAGCCGGTCCCGATACGGTCGCCGAGTGCATTCGCCAGGCGCATATCGGCTTCATGTTCGCTCCGAAATACCACCCCGCCATGAAGCACGTCCAGCCCGTCCGAAAGTCGCTGGATTTCCGCACCGCCTTTAACATCCTTGGCCCCCTGGCCAACCCCGCCCGTGCCCAGGCGCAGGTCATGGGCGTCGCCGATGTGTCCCTGATGCCTCGCATCGCCGAAACCCTCAAAACCCTCGGTCTGAAGCGGGCGATGGTCGTTCACAGCAACGGCCTGGATGAAATCAGCACCATGGGCCCCACCCGAATTCTTCATCTGATGCCGGACGGCTCTGTTACCGAGGAAATCCTCGACGCCGAGCGCTTCGGCATCCCCAAAGCCGAATTTGACGCCCTGGCCGGCGGCGATGCCGACACCAACGCCCACATCATCCGCGAAATCCTTTACGAAAAAGCCCCCGGCCCCCGAAAAGATATTGTGGTCCTGAATGCCGCCGCCGCTATAATGGTAGCCGGCCTGGCCAAAGATTTCGTCGAAGGCATCGAACGCGCCGACCAGGCCATTCACAGCGGAAAGGCCGCCGAATGCCTCGAAAAACTCATTGAACTGAGCAATCGCTGACAGGTATGATCTTTACAAAAATCAAAATCTGCGGAATCACAAACCTGGACGATGCCTTAACCGCCGTCGAACTCGGGGCGGACCTGCTCGGGTTCATTTTCTACCCCAAAAGCCCCCGATATATTGACCCCCAAAAGGCCAGGGATATCATCGCCAAAATCCCAACCTTTGTCGACACCGTGGCCGTTTTCGTCAATCCGACCTTCCAGCAGGTCCAGGAAACCGCCCAGCAGGGCTGGTTTAATTGGGTCCAGCTGCATGGGGACGAGACCCCCGATTTCTGCCGGTCGCTCCACTGGCTCAACATCAAGCTGATGAAGGCCGTCCGGGTCAAAGACCGCTCCGATATCGACAAAGCCCTGACCTATCCGACCGATGCGGTGCTCCTGGACACCTACACCGACGGACTGTACGGCGGAACCGGACAGACCTTCGACTGGTCCCTCATCGGTTATCCGCCCCGGCGCATCTTCCTGTCCGGCGGAATCGGCCCCCACAATATCCGTCAGGCCCTCGAAGTCGGAACCTACGGCATCGACGTCAACAGCGGTGTGGAAAGCGCCCCCGGCAAAAAAGACCCTGCAAAACTCAAACAGCTTTTTGACTCCATCAGCCGTATCCACGGCGGAAAGGTCCATATATGAAATCCAAAGGACGATTCGGTCCCTTCGGCGGCTATTATGTGCCGGAGGTGCTTATTCCGGCCCTCGAGGAAATTGAGGCCGCCTTTGAACAATTCCGGGAAGACCCGAACTTCCTGAAAGACTTAAACGCCCTCTATACCGACTATGCAGGCCGGCCTACTCCCCTTTATCATGCCCGCCGATTCAGTGAAGAGGTCGGGTTTACAGTCTATCTGAAGCGGGAAGACCTTCTGCACGGCGGCGCCCACAAAATCAACAACACCTTAGGACAGGGACTTCTGGCCCGCTATATGGGCAAAACCAAACTCATTGCCGAAACCGGCGCCGGCCAGCACGGCCTGGCAACCGCCATCGTCGGAGCCCTCTTCGGAATGGAAACCAAAATCTTTATGGGCGCAACCGACGTCGCCCGCCAGAATGTCAACGTCCACAAAATGAAACTTCTCGGCGCCGAAGTGATCCCTGTGGAAGGCGGCACCGGAACCCTCAAAGACGCCATCAACGAAGCCCTTCGATACTGGACAGCCCATGTCGAAGATACTTTTTATCTGTTTGGAACAGCCGGCGGGCCTCATCCCTACCCGACCATAGTCCGGCACTTCCAGGAACCCATCGGACGGGAGGCCCGGCAGCAATGCCTCGAAAAAGCCGGCCGGCTCCCCGACCTTGTCACGGCCTGCGTCGGCGGCGGCTCCAACGCCATCGGCATTTTTTCGGGTTTCCTCAATGACCCGCAGGTCCAGCTGGTCGGCGTCGAAGGCGGCGGAAAAGGCCTCCACACCACCCAGCACTGCGCCACCCTCTGCACCGGCACGGTCGGCGTCCTGCACGGAGCCCGTACCTACCTGCTGCAGGATGAAAACGGACAGATTCGCGACACCGAATGCATCTCTGCCGGTCTGGACTACCCGGGCGTCGGGCCCGAACACGCCTACCTGAAAGAAACCGGACGCGCCCGTTACGTGAGCGTCTGCGATGAGGAGGTTTTGGATACCTTTTTCCTGTTCTCCCGAATGGAAGGCATCCTGCCGGCCCTCGAAAGCACCCACGCCCTCGCCTGGCTCGTCCGGCAAAAAGGACTTCTCCCGCCGGATACCATCGCTATCGCCAACCTGTCCGGACGGGGCGACAAAGACATCGATATCGTCGAACACCACAGACCCCTGACTGCGAGGTCCCTATGAATCCCTATCAGAGTTGCTTTTCCAAACTGAACCGGGCGGCCCTGATTCCCTTCTTCGTCATCGGCGACCCCTCGTACGACATTTCTTTACAGCTGGTCAAGGCCGCTGTGGACGCCGGCGCCGACATTCTCGAACTGGGCATCCCCTTTTCCGACCCCGTAGCCGACGGCCCTACCATCCAAAAAGCCGACCTGCGGGCCCTGAAGGCAGGCATCACACCCGCCAAAGCCCTTCAATTTATCCGGGAAATTACGGCCTATAAACCCATCCCCATCGGCCTGCTGGTCTATTACAACCTCCTCGTCCAGTACGGAACCGAACGGTTCCTGCAGGATTTTAAAAAAGCCGGCGGCACCAGTGTCCTCGTGGCGGATTTGTCCATCGACGATGCCGATGAAATCGCCATTCCGGCCAAAAAAGCCGGGCTGGAAACCGTCTTTATGGCTACCCCCAACACCCCCGACGAACGGCTCCGACGCATCGCCGAAAAAACCACAGGGTTTATCTACACAGTCTCTCTGCTGGGAACTACCGGGGAACGCCAGGCCCTTTCCAACGCCGTCCGCCCGCTGGTAGCCCGGCTGAAACGGCTGACGGACAAGCCCGTGTGTGTCGGGTTCGGCATCAGCACCCCTCAGCACGCCTGCGAGGTTGCCCGGGCAGGCGCAGACGGAGTAATTATCGGCAGCCGAATTGTGAAATTTATTGAAGAAGCCCCCGATAACCCGGAAAAAATGCGGGAGAATATTACACGGTTTCTTTCGGAGGTTCGAGCCGCCCTGCCCCCCAAAGGACCGACGGCAAAAACCGACGCCTAAACTCCGGAGGGGACGGCCTTGTCGGCCTTGCGGAACGATTCCAGCGACTGCGGCTCGGCCACTTTCCTATAGCCGAGGGCCTTAATGACTTCCAGCACCTCCGTCCAGGTCGGGAACGGACGCTGGTTGGCCCGCTTATACTGGTCGATGGCCATCAGAAACTCGAACTGCTCATCCGTCATCTGGCCTTCTTCAGCCAACCGGCGTTCTTCCGTCCGGCGATGTCCCGGACCGCGCCGCCGGTCCCACCCGCTGCGGCGGTCCACAACATTCTTGCGGCGCTCCACAAAAGTCCGACGCTCCTGAACCGTTTCTTCCTGCGGATTGTTCTCGTTTATCTTTTCCGTCATTTCATCACACCTGTAAAAAACTGTAGGTTACCGTTTCTTTGCCGCTTACTCATCCTGTCTGTCATCTTCCAGCCAGCAGCCGCTGCCGTGAAAGAAAACATCAAAGAAATGCTCAAACGGCGCCTGCGACGCAATCAGAGAATGGGCCTCATCGAGCACATCTTCCGGCACCAGGACCGCTATCCCAGGCGACGCAGCCCCCTCGCTTTCGGGCTGCCGGACTACGGCGGGAATTCCGTTCTCCTCCAGCATTTTCTTATAGTGACGGGCCAAATCCATATCTTCCGCGAAGGCCACCGTCACAAATTCTCCGAGCGATGTCTTCTGAATCGGCTTATTCGGCTTTTTCGGCTCCGACATATTCCGCTCCAAACACGGACAATTCTGAGTTTTTGTCTGACTGCATCGACCCTTTCATCGACCAAGCCGCACACCCAATTAAGCACTTTCCCGCAGAAAAAACCCCTGCTTCAGACGGGGGCGGAAGGGTCAAACGGAACAAAGCGTTCATAGGGATTTTTGCGTCTATAGGCCCTCTGGATGCAAAATTTTGCGTTTTTTCGCAAATTTTTTATTGCAAAGTCGGTCAAATACAGCCACAATACGCCAAAACGTCGTTTAGCGGCACGTGCGTGCTGCTTTTATGGGAACCAAGTAACCTTTTACACGGAGGTGCCGTATGGCAAAGAAGAAAGCCGCTGCAAAGAAAGCTGCCCCGAAAGGCGGCAAGTCGGAAATGCTGGTCGTCGCCAGCAAAGTCAAGGCCTACATCAAGTCCAAAGGGATGATGACTGCCAGTGATTCGATTGCGGCCTTGAACGACAAGATTTATCAGCTGCTCGATGCGGCCGTTTGCCGCACCCAGGCAAACCGGCGCAGCACCGTCAAGCCGCAGGACCTGTAAGAGTCCTGACTGCTTAGGTTCTCCATGCCGCAGGCAGTCGGCAGGCAAAGAATCAAAAGCCGCTTCCTCCAAAGAAGTGGCTTTTTTTTGTCTGGAAACCCCTCTCCCTGTCAAGATAGATAAATTTTTCACCGCTCCATCTGTGTCCCGACATCCTGAACTTTTTTCCCCCATTTTCAGTAAATTTCATTAGGTCTTTTGCAGATTTATTTTATAATTGATTTATTGTCAGAAGGTGGTAGGATGAGATTACATCTTGAATCTTTTTGAGAAAAAATGTGTGAGTAAACGGGGTCTGATATGAAAGTGTTCATGCTTGGTTGGGAGTTTCCGCCTTACATCAGCGGGGGCTTAGGTACCGCGTGCCATGGACTGACCAAAGCGTTAAGCGATTTGGGAGTCAAAATCACGTTTGTCCTCCCGAAACCGATTGAAACAAAAACGCCCACCCATGTCCAGATGCTCACGCCTCAGCATTGCCGAGCCACCCGGACGGTCACCCAAACCGCCGAAACCACGCAGGAACTCAAGAACGTTCAGTTCCATACGGTCAGCTCCCCCCTTCAGCCGTACACGACCCCGCAGCAGTACCAAAAGCGGCTGGAGGAACTTATCCGTCAAAAGCAGCTCCTGTCGTCCCAATCACAGCAGATGCTCGACCAGTGGCTGGAGCAGGAAATCGAAGGCCTTTCCGTCAGCCCCGGCCAGTACAGCGGCGATATGTACACCGAAGTGCACCGCTACGCCGCCGCCGCCGTTCGCCTGGCCCTCCAGCAGGAATTCGATGTAATTCACGCACACGACTGGATGACCTATCCGGCCGGAATCGCCGTTGCCGCCGTCAGCGGAAAACCGCTGGTCGTGCACGTCCATTCCACGGAATTCGACCGCAGCGGCGAACACGTCAACCAGATGATTTACGATATTGAACGACGCGGCATCCACGCCGCCGCCAAGGTCATTGCCGTCAGCTATCTGACCCGCAACATCCTCCTGACCCGATACGGCGCGCTCGGCGACAAAATCGAGGTCATCTACAACGGCGTAGAGCCCGAAGACAGCAACCGCGTTTCCGCGCAGCAGGTCGGTATCCGCAGTGATGAAAAAATCGTCCTGTTCCTTGGACGAATCACCATGCAGAAAGGTCCCGAATACTTTCTCATGGCCGCCCGCAAGGTCCTCGAAGAAATGGAAAACGTCAAGTTCGTCATGGCCGGAAGCGGCGATATGATGCACCGCATCATCGAAATGGCGGCCCAGATGGGTATCGGACACAAAGTCCTCTTTACAGGCTTTCTCCGGGGCGAAGACGTCAACCGGGTCTATCAGATGGCGGACCTGTATGTCATGCCGTCCGTTTCCGAACCCTTCGGAATCGCTCCCCTGGAAGCCCTCAACCACGACGTGCCCGTCATCATCAGCAAGCAAAGCGGCGTCGCCGAAGTCCTCACACACGTCCTCAAAGTGGACTTCTGGGACATTCAGGAAATGGCCAACAAAATTATCGCCGTCCTGAAGTATCCGCCGCTCCAGATGACCCTGCGGGAACATGGAAACTTCGAGGTGCGCAAACTCAAATGGTCCGGAGCGGCCAAGAAATGTTTGAAGGTCTATCAGGAAGTCACCCAGGTCGCCGTCTGAAACTTCATGGAAGGTGAGGGTTTCGTATGCCGTCGGTTTGCTTTTATTTCCAGGTGCATCAGCCGTTTCGGCTTCGGCACTATACCGTCTTTGACAAATCCGGTAACTACTTCGACGAATTCAAAAACGCCTCCATCTGCCGCAAGGTCGCCAACAAGTGCTACCTGCCCTCCAACCGGCTTCTGCTGAAGATGATTCGCCGCTATGAAGGACGCTTTAAGGTTTCCTTCAGCATCACCGGCGTCGTCATCGAACAATTCCAGAAATACTGCCCCGAGGTCATCAGCACCTTTGATGCTCTGGCCGAAACCGGATGCGTCGAGTTTATCGCGGAAACCTACTACCACAGTCTCAGCTTCCTTTATTCCCGCAATGAATTTTTCGAACAGATTCAAAAGCATATTGAATTGATGCAGAAACTCTGGGGCCAAACTCCCCGCATCTTCCGCAATACAGAATTGATTTACAACAACCAGCTGGCGGAAACCATCGAGTCCTTAAATCAGTTTGACGCCGTCATCACGGAGGGCGCCGACCGCATTCTCGGCCACCGCAACGCCAACTTTGTCTATCGCCCCCCCAACTGCAAGCACCTGAAGCTGCTGTTGAAAAACTACTCCCTGTCCGATGACATCGCCTTCCGCTTCAGCAACCGCGGCTGGGAGGAATGGCCGCTGGATGCCCCCAAGTTTGCCCGATGGATTGACCAGATTAACGGCTGCGGCCATACCGTCAATCTCTTTATGGACTACGAAACCTTCGGGGAACACCAGTGGGAGGACACCGGCATCTTCGACTTTATGTACCATCTGCCCGAATACATCCTCCGCCACCCCGACAACAACTTTATGACGCCCAGCGAAGTGGTTCGCACTTATCCGGTCATGGACGTGGTCGATGTCCCCCACGTTATCAGCTGGGCCGATATGGAACGGGACTTGTCCGCCTGGCTGGGCAACGCCATGCAGTCCAACGCCCTCCACGAAGTTTATAAAATGGAGAAACTCGTCAAGCAGACCCAGGACCCCCAGATTATTGAGGATTGGAGAAAACTGCTGACCTCCGATCATTTCTATTATATGTGCACCAAGTATTTCTCCGACGGCGATGTCCACAAATACTTCAATCCCTACGAGTCGCCGTATGATTCCTATATTAATTATATGAACGTGCTTAATCATCTGCGGGAACGCTGCAAACAGGCCCTGACTCAGCAAACCGTCTCCGAACAGGCCTCCTGAACGCCTGCGCGGATTAAAGAATGCAATGGAACTGCACAAAGAAGCCATCCTGGCCGTCAACCTCAGCGACCTGCCGCTGGAGGAGATGCTCAGCCGGGAATGGCTCTTGACCAACAGCCGCGGGGGTTTTGCCTTTTCCACGCTGGCCGGCTGCAATACCCGACGCTATCACGGCCTGCTCATCGGAACTCCCCATCCTCCCGCCGCCCGGTTTCTCGGCCTGGCCGCCTGCCTGGAAAAAATCTCTCTCGAAGAAGATTCGCTGGAATTCAGCTGTTTTGAATTCGACCGAACCTTCCACCCGAAAGGTTACGAACATCTGACCGCCTTCTCCCGCGATATCGGCGTCCACTTCGAATATGAACTCGGTCTGGCCCGATGCACCAAATCCGTTTATCTGCACCCCACCGAAGACATCGTCGCCGTCGAGTACGCCTTCAGCCATCTGGTCCGCCCATTCACTTTTTCTCTGCTGCCGCTGGCGGCCATGCGGGATTTTCACGGCCTCCAAAACGCCGCCCGCCCCATAACCGCTGAAACAAAAAGGCCTCACGCCGTCTGCATTACCGGCCCCTCTGAAGACGACCTTCAGCTGCATCTCGTCGTCTCATCAATGACCTTCCGGCCGGCCCCCCATTGGTGGTACCGCTTTTACTACCGCATCGAGGCCCAGCGGGGACAGGACTGTTTCGAGGACCTCTGGGCCCCCGGCTGGTACTCCTGCCGCATCGAACAGCCCGGCTCAGTCATTCTGTGGGCCGCCCTGAAGCCTGCCGGTTCCTCCTTCGAACCGCCGGACTTTCACCAAATGCTCAAAGACCTCGCCAATCGCCAAAAAGACCTCTGCCGCAGCGCCTTCTCGCGAGACCCCATTCAAAAGGCCCTGTTTATCTCTGCGGGGCAATTCGTGGTCGAACGAACCATTCAGGGACGCACAAGCCCGACTATCCTGGCCGGCTATCCCTGGTTTCTCGACTGGGGACGGGATGCCTTCATTGCCCTGCCGGGTCTTTGCCTGAGCACGGGCCGTACCGACACGGCCGCCGGCGTTCTGCAGACCTTTGCCGAGGCCGTCAGCGAAGGAATGATTCCCAACCGCTTTGACGATTACGGCGGACCGGCCCATTACAACAGCATCGACGCCTCGCTCTGGTTTGTCGAAGCCGCCTACCAATGGCTCCAACAAACGCAGAACCAATCCTTTTTCGAAAAAAATCTTCTGCCCGCCGTTCTGCAAATCCTCAGCGGATACCAGGAAGGGACCCGTTTCGGCATCCACGCCGACGCCGACGGTCTTATCACCGGCGGCGACCCGCAGACGCAGCTGACCTGGATGGATGCCAAATGCGGCGATGTGGTCTTTACCCCTCGATACGGCAAGGCCGTGGAAATCAACGCCCTCTGGTATGACATCCTCTGCCGCACAGCCGACTACTTCCAAAACCGAAACCGCTCCAAGGCCGAGTTTTTCGCTGCTCGCGCAGAACTGGTCAAACAGAATTTCAGCCGGCTTTTCTGGAATGAACACACCGGCTGCCTGAATGACTGCATCCTCCCCGACGGCACCCCCGACCCGTCCATCCGTCCCAATCAGATTTTCGCCGTCTCCCTCCTTCACAGCCCCTTGTCGCCCAACCGCCAGAAACGCGTGGTTCAAATTGTCCAGCAGGAATTGCTGACCCCCTACGGCCTTCGGACCCTTAGCCCGCGCGACCCCCGGTACATCGGACGCTATGAAGGAGATATGTTCCGCCGCGATGCCGCTTATCATCAGGGAACCGTCTGGCCTTGGCTGATGGGGGCTTTTCTGGAGGCCTTTCTGAAAGTCCACAACAACAGTCCGCAGGCCCGCAAGCAGACCGCCGCCATGCTTTCTCCTTTGATTCATCATTTTGCCAACCACGCCTGTCTGGGCAGCATTTCGGAAATCTTCGATGGGGACGCACCGCACTATCCACGCGGATGTCCCGCCCAGGCCTGGAGTGTGGCGGAAGTCCTGCGTATCTGGCTGCTCCTTCAGCAGGCCGCTTCGTCCTGAGTCCCCTCCGGCGAACCGGACTTCTTCGGCTTCTTTCGAGTTCGTCTGTTCGGCAGATAATCCATCAGGAGATACACCTTGCGGAATACCGACGACGGCAGCTTCTGCTTCAGCATTCGCCGGGCCTCCGACAAGCTCGTCCGCTGGGTTAGATGTGTCAGCAGGACAAACTCATTGTTCATCTTTTCCAGAAGCGGCCCCAGCTCCTCAATATGCATATGCCGCCCCGCCTCCGCCCGGCCGGCATGTTCCTCTTCATAAAAGGTGCATTCCGCAATTAACAGCCGACTGTTGGAAATATAATCCAGCTGCGAAAAGTCCACATACTGGGTATCCCCCAGATAACTGACCAGCGGAATCTCCAGCGGCCGGTCTATTTCGATTCCCTGCCTCTTTAATTCTACCAATTGCGGACCCGTTAACCCCTTATATTCCTCTCGGAGTTTTTTTCGCCGTTCCAGAACAGAAAACCCAACCGCCCCAACCGTGTGCTTTGTAGGGAAAACCCTCACAAACAGATTCGGTTTTACCGAATATTCCTCCCCCGGCCCCACCGCAACAAGATTGCCTTTTATTCGGCTTCCATCCAGCTTGCTCCAGGCATTGAGAATCTGTCGAATCGGGCCGAGCGTATTCGGCGGAGCCAGAACCGTCCCCGGCGAAAGACCGCAAAACTGGCGATGCGAAAGATAATAGGCAATCCCCGCCGCATGGTCCATATGGCCGTGCGTCAGGAGCACATGATTAATAGGAATCACCTGGTCGGGGGCTTTGCCGATGTCAAAGCAGACATCCAGCTGCGGCATAGCAACCACCGTTTCCTCACCGGCGACCGAATACCCCAAAACATCCAGATTGCCTATTTGTATGTGGGCCAGATTATGACTGGGCATATCCTGTTCCTAAAAAAACGAATCGTAGAAAAAACAACCTTCTCTGTCAACTTTTTCCTCCCTTGAACTGCCCTCCTCCACTCGCTATCCTGAAAGAATGCCTGACAAACGCACCCATCGCGGTCCCCATCCGGAAGATAAGCGGCTCTTCGCCGCCGACCAAATTCCCCTTCTCCAAAAGGCCGTCAGCCATTACTCCTGGCTCCTGACCCGCGGATATGCCCAGACAAGCGCCCTGAAACTGGTGGGCGACCACTTTTCCCTCGACAGCCGACAGCGGCTGGCCGTGATGCGTTCCGCCTGCTCCGACACCCAGCGAATCCTGCGAAAGCAGAAAGAAATCCCCCTTTCAAACCTTGCAAACCGCACGCTTCTGCTCGACGGATACAATATTCTCATCACCCTCGAAGCAGCCCTCAGCGGCGGAGTGCTTCTCGTCGGTCAGGATGGATGCATCCGGGACTTATCCGGTCTTCACGGGACATGGAGGAAAGTTTCGGAAACCCTTCCGGCGGTCGAACTGGCCGCAGAAACCCTCAAAAAGCTAAACCCCAAAGAAGTCCTCTGGCTCCTGGACCGTCCTGTGTCGAACTCCGGCCGGCTGAAAGTCCTCCTCGAAGACTTCTTCAAAACTCAAAACCTCCCCTGGCAGGTCGAAATCCATCAAAACCCGGACCAGCTCCTCCGGCAAACCCCTTCGCCGGTCGCTACAAGCGACAGCGCCGTTCTGGACGAATGCCCCGGCTGGTTTAACCTGACTCGGGAAGCACTGAATCATTTGCCCTCCTCTTCCCTATTTCTCATCGACCTGAGCGCGACGAATGAAGAGAAATAAATGCTTGCCGTTGCTTACGGATAAAATTTGGATATAATACGTTTTTTCAATCAAATCATTCATTGCTGATAAATAATGTAGGGTTTGACCAGTTTAGAGAATTCTTATGGAAAACGGCCGATACGACTTTCTTGCGATCGAAAAAAAATGGCAGGATTATTGGCTTCGCAATAAAACTTTTAAGGCCCCGGACGGCCGACCCCTTCCAAAAGGCCAGCAGCCCCCTCAGCCCGACCCGAAAGCTCCGCTTCACGAACGCCCCAAGTACTACGTCCTCGATATGTTTCCCTATCCGTCCGCCCAGGGGCTCCATGTCGGCCATCCGGAAGGATACACCGCCAGCGATATTGTCGCACGGTACAAGCGAATGAAGGGCTACAATGTCCTCCATCCGATCGGCTGGGACGCCTTCGGGCTGCCTGCCGAACAGTACGCCGTCCAGACCGGCACCCATCCGGCCGTCACCACCCAGCGGAATATCGAAAACATGCGACGCCAGATTCAGGCCCTCGGTTTCAGCTATGACTGGGACCGACAGGTCGATACCACCGATATCCGCTATTACAAATGGACTCAATGGATTTTCCTGAAGTTCTACAACAGCTGGTTCGACGAAAAACTCCAGAAGGCCCGACCGATTGAAGAGCTGCCGATTCCGGAAGAAATTGCTGCCCAGGGCGAGAAAGCGGTCCGGAAATACATCGATGACCACCGGCTTGCCTACGAGGCCGAAGCCCCGGTCAACTGGTGCCCGGCTCTCGGAACCGTGCTGGCCAATGAAGAAGTCGTCGGCGGCGTCAGCGAACGCGGCGGCTATCCGGTCATCCGAAAGCCGATGCGTCAATGGATGCTTCGCATCACCCGCTATGCCGAACGCCTCCTCGAAGGCCTCAATCAGCTCGACTGGCCCGAATCCATCAAAAAACTTCAGCAGGACTGGATTGGACGCAGTGTCGGTGCGGAAGTCAGTTTCTCCGTCGTCGGCCATAACACCACAATCCGTATCTTCACCACCCGCCCCGACACGCTCTTTGGGGCCACGTATATGGTTCTGGCTCCGGAACATCCGCTTGTGGACCAAATCACAACCCCGCAATACAAACAAGCCGTTGCGGAGTACAAAGAGCAGGCCGCCCGGAAAAGCGACCTCGACCGCACAGAATTATCCAAGGAAAAAACCGGTCAATTTACAGGGGCTTTTGCCGTCAATCCGGTCAACGGCAAACAGATTCCTATCTGGATTAGCGATTATGTCCTTATCAGTTACGGCACCGGTGCCATTATGGCCGTGCCGGCCCATGACGAACGCGACTTCGAATTCGCCCAAAAATTCGGCCTGCCCATCATCCCCGTTGTCAAACCCGACGACCCGGCGCTGGCCCAACAGGTCCAGGCCGGACAAGTCTGTTTCACCGGCGATGGAACGGCCTTCAATTCCGGACCGTTTGACGGCCTGCCTACACCGGTTTTCAAAGAGAAAATCACAGCCTGGCTCGAAGAAAAAGGGCTGGGGAAAAAGGCCGTTAATTACAAACTGCGCGATTGGCTCTTCAGCCGGCAGCGCTACTGGGGCGAGCCCTTCCCCATCCTCCACACGGAGGACGGACGCACCATCGCCCTTTCCGAATCCGACCTGCCGCTGGGCTTGCCCGAACTGGACGATTTTAAACCCACCGGCACCGGAGAACCGCCCCTGGCCAAGGCCGTGGACTGGGTCAATGTCACCCTGCCGGACGGGACAAAAGCCAAACGCGAAACCAACACCATGCCCCAATGGGCCGGCAGCTGCTGGTATTACCTGCGCTACCTCGACCCGACAAACGACAAGGCACCCTTCGACCCCAATATCGAAAAATACTGGATGCCGGTTGACTTGTATATCGGCGGGGCCGAGCATGCCGTTCTCCATCTGCTCTATTCCCGGTTCTGGCATAAACTGCTCTATGACCTCGGATATGTCTCCACGCCGGAACCTTTCCAGAAACTGATTAATCAGGGAATGATTCTGGGGGAAGACAACCAGAAAATGAGCAAATCCCGCGGCAATGTCATCAATCCCGATTCTGTCATTGCCCAATACGGCGCCGACTCGATGCGGCTTTATGAAATGTTCATGGGGCCCCTGGAAGCCGTCAAACCCTGGAGCATGCAGGGGGTTGAAGGCGTTCACCGCTTTCTCCATAAAGTCTGGCGGCTCGTGGTGGACCCCGAAACCGGAAATCTGAATCCGGCGGTTCAGGACGCAGACCCCGATGAACAAACCCTGCGGCTGCTCCACCAGACTATCAAAAAAGTGACCTCAGACATCGAAAACTTCGCCTTCAACACCGCCATCAGCCAAATGATGATTTTTGTCAATCACCTCGGCCGTCAGACCATCCGTCCCAGACAAATTCTCGAACCGTTTATCCTGATTTTGTCGCCGTTTGCTCCTCATATCGCCGAAGAACTCTGGCAGCGGCTGGGCCATTCCAACACGCTGGCTTATGAACCCTGGCCGCAATTTGACCCTCAGCTGGCGCAGGAAAAACAGGTGGAGCTGGCCCTCCAGCTCTGCGGCAAAATCAAAGACCGATTCTGTGTTTCCGCCGATGCGGATGAACAGGAAATCGAACGGCTGGCCCTGGCTCATCCGAAAATTCAGGCCGTTCTGAATGGACAAAAACCCAAAAAAGTCATCATCGTCAAATCCCGGCTGGTAAACATAATCCCGTAACCCAGGGGTGTAATGGACCGTGAAAATTGAAATTGAAGCCAAAATCGCTGTCCCGTCGCTGGCTCCGCTCGAAGAGCGACTGAAAAAAATGAATGCTGTTTTTCTTAAAGAAGTCCGCGAAACGGATTTGTATCTGAAAGGAACGCACGGCCACCCGTTGAAACGGGGCTGCGGCCTGCGGCTGCGCAGACAGCACGGGCCGGAAGGGGAAAAATTTTTCCTGACCTTCAAAGGCCCCAAAGAAAAACGGCGCTTTAAAACACGCCCCGAAGCCGAAGTTCAAATCAGCGATTTTGAGGCCGCCAAAAAAATCTTCTTCGGACTGGGATTCACCTCCGGCATCATTGTCAAAAAAACCAGAAAAATCTGGACCTGGAAGCACTGTCATATCTGCCTGGACCGTGTGCCTCCGATGGGCTGTTTCGTCGAAGTGGAGGCCCCCACGGAAATCGAAGTCGAACAGGCCCTGGCTCACCTCGGCCTTCAGGGAGAACACCACCTCTCGGAAGGATACGCCAAACTTCTGGCCAGAGCTCTTCTGAAAAAACAAATCTGACCCGTTCTCCGGATGAAAACCATGCCGAACCTGAACGGATACATCTTTCTGATTATCAACCCCAAATCCGGTGCCAGCAGCCGAAAACACCTGGTCAAATGCCTCCAGAATTATTTCCAGCAGTCCGGCTGCCGGATGAAAACGTTCCTGACGCAGTCGCTCACGCATGCCTGTGAACTGGCCCGTCAGGCCGCAGTGGATTACGATTGCTCTCTGGTAGCCGCTGCAGGCGGAGACGGCACCATCCGAGAAGTCATCCACGGTCTGGAAGGAAGCGACAAACCCCTCCTGATTATCCCATCCGGAACTGAAAATCTTTTGGCCAACGAACTGGGCTTCGACCTGCAGCCCCAAACACTCATCAAAACCTACGAGGCCTGGCAGCTTCGTCCTCTTGACCTGGGAACCATCAACGGAAAATGCTTTACCTCCATCTGCGGGTTCGGCTTCGATGGAGATGTCATTCACCGCATCCACAGCTGGCGAACCGGACATATCAGCCATCTCGATTATTTTTGGCCGATTTGGAGGTGTTTCTGGTCCCACACCTTTCCTCCGATGCGGGTTACCATCGACGGCCAGGAGTGCTTTTCCGGCCGCGGTTTGGTATTTGTCGGGAACATCTCCCGGTATGCCATCGGGCTGCAAATCTGCAAACATGCCCAATACGGCGATGGAAAACTGGATTTATGCATCTACAAATGCCGTCATCAGGCTCATCTGCTCAAACACGCCGTCGCCACCATTTTCAAGATGCATACTCGCGGAAAAGACGTCCTTTACAAACAGGGCACTGTGATTACCGTAGAGTCTTTAGCCAAAGAGCCGATTTACTGCCAGATTGACGGTGACCCGGGCCCGGAACCCCCTGCCGAAATTAAATTGATTCCTCAGGCCATCAATGTTCTTGTTCCGCCCGGCACAAAACCCGCCGGCATTCGGACTCGACTGAGAAGAATGATTGGATAATCTCTATGCAAAACAGAACCATCTATCAAATCGGACCGGCTTCCATCGAGCTGGGGAAAACGTTTTTTGTTATCGCCGGGCCTTGTGTGATTGAAAGTGAGTCATTGTGCCTGGATGTAGCCGATGCGATTCTCCAGATTCAAAAACGAACCCAAATCCCCTTTGTCTTCAAAGCCAGTTTTGACAAAGCCAACCGAACCAGCATCGAAAGTTTTCGCGGCCCGGGTCTGGAAAAGGGCCTTGAAGTGCTCGAAAAAGTCCGTCGAAAAACAGGTTTGCCCGTTTTAACAGATATCCACGAACCCTCTCAGGTTTCTCCAGTGTCCAAAGTAGTGGATTGCCTGCAAATTCCCGCCTTCTTGTGTCGCCAAACCGACCTTCTGGTTGCCTGTGCCAAAAGCGGAAAACCCGTCAATGTCAAAAAAGGCCAGTTCGTCAGTCCGGAAGAAATGAAAAACGCTGTTGAAAAAATCCGGGCCGCCGGCGGGCAGCAGATTTTCCTTACAGAGCGGGGAACCTTTTTCGGATATAACCGCCTGGTTAACGATATGACCGCCATCCCGGCTATGCAGAACCTCGGCTGTCCGGTCATCTTCGATGCGACCCACAGCACACAAAGACCCGGCGGCTTAGGAACCGCCAGTGCGGGTCGGCGGGATTTGGCCCCTGTTCTGGCAAGGGCCGCTGCGGGCGCCGGAGCTGATGGTCTCTTTATGGAAGTGCACCCGAACCCGCAAAAGGCCCTTTGCGATGCCGATTGTATGCTGCCCTTAGACCAGGTCGAACCCCTCGTAAAAACCTGCTATCAGATCTATCAGATTGTTCGCCAAAAAACATGACCAATCCGGCTCCGAAATATCGCTATTTATTTGGTCCGGTCCCCTCCCGACGGCTCGGCCGAAGTCTCGGCGTGGACCCGGTCCCCTTCAAAACCTGCACACAAAATTGCCTATATTGCCAATTAGGGACAGATGCCGCCCAGACTCTCGAACGAAAAAACTATGTTCCCCCCGAGGACATTCTTGAAGAAATCCGCCGGCGGCTGACGGAAGGAATCGCGGCGGACTATATTACAATCAGCGGTTCCGGTGAACCAACCCTTCACAGCCGTCTCGATGAAATTATTGAAGGAATCCATCGCTTAACCAAAATTCCGGCAGCCCTCATTACCAACGGCACGCTGTTCTGGGACCCGGAAGTCCGAAAACAATGCTCCCTGGCCGATGTGGTCCTTCCGTCCCTCGATGCAGGTGACCCGGAAACATTCAGAAAAATCAACCAGCCCCATCAAGGGATTTCCTTTGAACGTTTTGTGGAAGGTTTGATTCTTTTTCGCCGGGAATACAAAGGCCCAATCTGGCTGGAAATCTTCCTTTGTGAGGGGCTCAACACCGACCCCAATTCCATTACAAATCTGAATCGCCTTATCAAAAAAATTAATCCGGACAAAGTCCAGCTGAACACCGCCGTCCGGCCCACCGCTCATCCGCATATCCGGGCTGTTCCTTTGTCTGTCCTGGAGCAGATAGCCCCTCAGCTTCATCCAAACGCCGAGGTCATTGCCGACTTTCCCAAAGCCCAAATGGAAGAGCAAAAGCCCTTTTCCGAACAGACAATCCTCGAAACCCTCAAGCGTCGTCCCTGTGCCCTCGACGAGCTGGCCGCCAGTCTCCAGATTGCTCCTTCTCTTGCAGCCAAGTACCTTCAGCATCTTCTGGAGAGCGGCCAGGTACGGATTGAAAACCGAAACGGCAAATCTTATTTTTGTGCCAATTAGAACATTGCTGACTGCGCTTCTTTCCTGATTTTCTTTATCTTCAAATCATTTTTATTATCGGTCCTGTTTCAGCCGCATTAAAAAGAGCCCTTCTTTTTGCCTGAAAAAACAAAAAAATACTTTAGAAACCGTCATTCCGACCGATAAAAGATGTAGAGATTTTCACTTATCGGAACGTCATTTATGAATACAGAAAAAAAACAACTGGTCCTCAACAAAGGCGGAGAAAAATATATTTTCCGTTATGAACCGGGACAGGAGGGGCCTCTTCTGGACGCGTTGGTGGCGTGTGCGACGGACCCGCGGACAGACTTTGACTGGTTTGACGCCGCCGTTCTCAGTTTTCGCCTGACTCAATCCTTAATCGGTCAGGCCGACCAGCTTCTGTATAAAGACCTTCCTCTTCCTATGCAGACCTCCGAACCTCTGGATGACAGCGAAGACCCTGAATAACCTTTCGCAAGGAACGATAGAAAGAAGGAACGATTATGAAAGACGCGGCAATCATTCAGGATTTCATCACGTACCTTAAACTGGAAAAGCATTTTTCCGACTACACCGCCAAGTGCTACGGCGCCGATCTCGAACAATTCGTTCAGTTCCTTCAGGATGAGCAAAAAGCCGACCCCAATGCTCCTTCCGCCGGACCGGATCAGCTTCTGCTGTCTGTCGACGTTCAGACCGTACGCAAATTCATGGCTTTCCTGAATGAACGCCATTACACCAAATCCACCACAGCCAGAAAACTGGCAACCCTGCGCAGTTTCTATAAATTTCTGGTCAAACGCGGGCGGCTCAGCAGCAACCCGGTGTCGTCCATCAAAACCCCCAAGCAGGAAAAGAAACTGCCCAAGTTCCTCGAATACGAGCAGGTTCAAAAACTTCTGAACACCCCGCCGGCGGATACCTGGCTGGGGGCCAGAGACCGGGCCATGCTCGAGGTGCTTTACAGCACCGGAATGCGAGTCAGCGAACTGGTGGCTCTCAATCTCGAAGACGTGGACTTTTTGGGCGAGGTCATTCACGTTCGGGGCAAGGGAAAGAAAGAGCGCATCTGCCCCATCGGCTCCAGTGCCCTGCAGTCCATCCAGCATTACATAGAATTCCGCAACAAACGGATTCAGACCGATCCGAGTTTTGACACGAAGGTCCTCTTTGCCAACAAGCACGGCAAGCGGCTGAGCACCCGCAGCGTCCGCCGCAAAATGGACAAATACCTCATTCAGGCCGGGCTGGATCCGTCCATCAGTCCCCACACGCTGCGGCACAGCTTCGCCACCCACATGCTCAACAATGGAGCAGACCTCCGGAGCGTTCAGGAACTGCTGGGGCATCAGTCGCTGTCCACCACCCAGATTTACACCCATGTAACGACCAGCCGGATGAAAGAGCAGTATCAGAACGCCCATCCGCGGGAAGAAGTGGTGCACTCGGCGGTTCGGTAGCCCCCCGGCCGGCATCCGGCTCTCTCAGGCAGATGCCGATGCGCCGCCTCCGGATTCTCCCATATACTGGGGAACTAAAATCTTAATGAGTTCCACAATACGAGCGCGGTCTTGTGTATAGGCCGCCTCAATCAGTTTCTGAATGTGGGTGCGTAAAAACTGCCGGTCTTTGGGAATATTTTTCCAAACGGCAATCTTCGGATGCACGGTCGGAATCATATCCTCGCCGGCAATCGACAATTCCTCAAACAGTTTTTCCCCGGGCCGCAGGCCTGTAAAGACAATCTCAATATCCTCTCCCGGCCGAAACCCGCTGAGCGTAATCAAATCGCGAGCCAAATCCACAATTTTCACCGGCTCACCCATATCCAGAACAAAAATCTCTCCCCCCTTGCCGATGGCCGCCGCCTGCAGCACCAGCTGACTGGCCTCCGGAATCGTCATAAAATACCGCCGCATTTCCGGATGCGTCACAGTCACCGGACCGCCTTCAGCAATCTGTTTTTTGAAAATCGGCACCACCGAACCGTTCGAGCCCAACACATTCCCGAACCGAACCGTCACAAAATGGGTTTTGCTCGTGTTGTTCAGGTCTTGAATGTACATCTCGGCAATCCGTTTGGAAGAGCCCATAATGCTCGTGGGGTTCACGGCTTTATCCGTACTGATCATCACAAAATGTTCAGAGCCGATTCGGTCCGCCGCATCCGCTACGTTCATCGTCCCGATGACGTTGTTCTTAATGGCCTCCCCGGGATTGATTTCCATCAGAGGAACATGCTTATGAGCTGCGGCATGGATCACGACTTCCGGACGAAATCGGTCGAAAATCTGGTCCACCCGTACGCGGTCTGTAATATCACAAATCAGGGGTTCCAGCGGCACATTCGGATAGGCCTTCCGCAGTTCCCCTTCAATATAAAAGAGGGGGTTTTCCGCCTGTTCCACCAGCAGCAGACATTTGGGGACAAATCCGCAGACCTGCCGACACATTTCGGAGCCAATCGAGCCCCCCGCCCCGGTTACGAGAATGGTCTTGCCTGTCAAAAACCGCCGAATCCCCTCGATGTCCAGTTTCACCTCTTCGCGCCCCAGCAGGTCGTTGATATCCACATCGCGAATCTGAGAGACCCGCAGCTTGCCGGAGGCAATATCCGTAATGGACGGCACGGTGCTGAACCGCAGTTTGGTTCCCTGACAAATCTGAACAACCCGGCGCATCTGCTTGGGGGTGGCGCTGGGAATCGCTATTGCAATCTCATCCACGCTGTACTTCTGACAGATTTGCGGCAGCTGCTCGACGCTGCCGAGCACCGGCACACCGTGAATTTTCATCCGATATTTGGCCGGGTCATCATCCACAAAGCCCACCACCTGATAGGGACTGTCCTTGCGGCGCATCAATTCCCGCAACAGGGCCTCGCCGGCATCCCCGGCCCCTACAATCAAAAACCGCCGCAGCGCCTTGCGGCTTTCTGCAAAAAATTCCTCATGATAAAGCCGAATGAGCATTCGAAGACCCGACAAAAGCATAATGGTGGTAAACAGGTCCAGCATAATCACGCTTTCGAGGGTCTTCTGGAACTCCACACAGCGTTCAATTTCCAGCTCCAGCCGCAGCCGTTCCTGGCAGTTGACCGCCAGTTTCTGCGCCTCCCTGCGCAGAACGGAAAGCTGACTGACCGAAAGCAGATTCTCCAAGCCTTTCAGATTGTAATAGTGCCGGCGCAGCCGAAGGATTTCCTCACTGGTGAGGGCTTCCGACAGCTGTTTTTCCAGCAGCTGCACCTTTTCCTGAACGGACTGAACGGCAGAAGACGGCACAATCGCATATCCAAACCACCCGTACGAATACCACAGGGCCATCAGAATGACGGTGCAGACCAGAGAGGCCTTGGAAATCTGAATCAGATCCGACATCCCCACATACCGCCACCAACCCCGGTACTGGTCGAATTGGGCAAACACCAGCAGCTTGATCGGCAAAACCGCCGCCAGAAGAATCGGGAACGGATAGACCGCCCATCGGCGAAGCAGCTGCATATTAAAGGCAAACAAAAACGCCAGTGTCAGCGCAGCTACAAAAACAATCACATGGGCCAGGACAATCAGCGGCTTGCGATAAAACAAAAGAAGAGCTTTCCAACCTCCGTTGGATGAATTCGAAGTCCCCCCCGACAACTCCGTCTTTTCAGAATGCAAAACCTGGGGCTCTGAACTCATAACGAATCCTTCAATTCTCCTGAGCAGGTTTCTGCAGGACCTTCCACCTGGGTGATTCCGATTTTGTCCACTTTTTTCCGCATCAGGGCATATAAAACCGTAATGGCGGAAAAGAAATAACTGACAATCAGCGCCATCACAGCCGCCACGATAAAAAGCAGGCTGACATAAATCATTCCCCAGGCAATCTTTTCCGACCAGTTGGCTGCCTTCATCGGGGAATCAAGCAGATGAAAAAACGTCGGTTCCGCCCAGATTCGGTGCAGTTTTTCAATCTGCGGCTTGGTAAAGCCCAAACTCACAAGCGTGTAGGTCAGCCGCAAGAACAAAAACACAAAAAGGCGGATGGCCAGGTAAAACAGCGTGCCCAAAATCAGCTCCACAATGGTGTAAAAAAGCATCCACAACGGCTGGTTGATGACATAACTGAACGCGCGTCCGATGGCATCCAGCCCCGTGGTTTTTTCATAAGCCACCGCGGGAAAGAAAAACCACCCGCCGGTGAGTGTCGCCAGCAGCAGAATCGACATCGCCAGACCAATCAGATACAGAAGGCCGATCAGCAGCCCCAGAAGCAGCTCTCCAAACCAGGGAATATTGCCGGCCAATCCAACCAGATAAATGACCGCCCCCATTCCCGTCAGCATGCCCAGCGGCACCAGAGGAGCCGTCAGCAGGGCCTTCCACTGCTCGCGGGCAAAATGAAGGGCCTCGCCCATTCCGGGCTTTTCGAAACGGGCAAACTCGAGAGCCGCACACCGGCAGATGGCCCCGCCGAAAAAGCAAATCAGCAGTCCTGCATATGTAAAATAAACTGCACTGTAAAACGGATGATACGTAACCGCCCACACCAGCGAGCGAAGACAAAGCCACAGATTATGACCCGCATTGGCTAAATTCGCAAAAAAGTTGGAGGAGCTCAAATCCAGCAGCCGCGTCGTGGCGTGGTTGAACCGCTCGGCAAAATGAGTCCAGAGAGTTTGAAACACCCCGCGCCCTTCTGTATAGTCCCGGTAGAGCCGGATATACTCCTCCGTTCGCGACGGATTTTCCAGATACACCGCCAGTTCATCGGCTTTGCGGAAAATCGAATCCGCCGGAACCGCAGCCCCCGCCTGTACAGGAAGCACCACCACCGAGCGGGTCAGCAAATCCATCAAAAGCCCGCCCCCGCACAGGAGCACAACAAACACAAACGACAAAAGAATCTTCGTCGGCCCGATGGCCAAACGCAGCGTCCGCGTCAGCTCCGGCAGGGCCAAATCATCCCACATTTGCCGAATGGAATGTTCACGAACCATCACAATTCCTCACCCGGATACGTTGTCCGGCTGCTCCATACAACTCAACCCGGTCTTATCTTATCACGGTTTTCTCTGCAGACCAACAAGGATTTCATGGCTCCTCTGTGTCCGGTTTTTCCGAATCTGCATTCTCCCGGGCCGGCGAGGTTTCCTCCCCCGGAATCCGATAAGCTCCGTCCAGCCAATGAGACAAATCAACCCAGCGGCATCGTTCACTGCAGAATGGGAAAAACGGATTCTTCTCCGTTCCCTGCTGATAAAATGTCTCTTTGCCGCAGATTGGACAACGCTTCCTTTTCATCCTCTCCTTTGCCTCGGAACTCACACACCTGACCCGTTCCGTTTAGAAAAACGATTCATCCTCCTCTTCAAAATCCTCCGCATCCAGTCCCTCCTCCGATTCGATGTCCTCCGCAATCAAATCGGATTCCTCCTCAATCCCCTCATCGGTTGTGTCGGCTTCTTCTTCGTTTTCCGCCTCTTCCTCCAACCCGTCGGCAAAGCGAATCGGACCGGAATAGCGGTGTTCAATCACCTTGCCCTGTTCGAGCAAGGATGCATATTCCACACAATAACGGGCCCAGGGACTGGCTTCCAGACGTCCTTTCGGAATGGGTTTGCCGGTGCCCTCACAAATGCCGTACGTTCCCTGGTTAATGCGTTTTAAGGCATCCAGAATCTCCCGGACAAGCCGACGCTCACTGTCCATCAGCCCCAGCGAAAATTCCTGTTCATACGTATCCGTTCCGATGTCCGCCATATGAATCGGCATATTGGACAAATCCCCCGTCGAATCCTGACGGGACCGATGGAGTCCCTGATTTTCCAGCCAATGAACATCTCCGGTGATTTCCTTGAGCTTCTCAAGGAGCAGCTGACGAAAATGCTCTATTTCCTCCGGTGTCAACAACTCCCGGATTTTGGAAGAGTTTTTCTCGGAACCCTTGGCTGGTTTGGTATTCACCGCAACTTTCTTGGCTCGGCTCCTAACACTCCCGGCGGTTTTGCCTTTGACAGGGCTGCTTTTTTTGACCTTTTTGGAAGCGGTCGGCTTTGTCGGCTTTTTGGATACTTTTTTCTTTCCGACCTTGGTTTTGGATGTCTTTTTCGCCACGGTTCCTGCCTCTCATTTTTTTATCAACTAAATCTGCATATCTTACACAAACCCTATCCGTTCGAAAAGCAAATACTTCCTGATGTATCGGCAATTCAAACGAATGGCTGAACGCAAACTATCTCTTTATTCCTCCGATATTTAGTCAAAACGCTATCCGCCGGATTTCCCCTCTTTTTCCGCTCGGGGAACAAAAAAGCGACCTTGGTCTGTTGTATATACAGAACATTCTATGTCGTATATATCCTTTATGTTTTCCCTTGTCAGGACATCCGAAACAGGCCCGCTGAACAGCCGACCTTCTGGTCCCAGAAGAATCATCCAATCACAATATAAAGAGGCAAGATTCAAATCATGTGTCGCCATGATTACAGTTTTGTTTTGTTCCGTCTGAAGGCGACGTAAAACCTCGCAAATACGAATCTGATGTTTCAGGTCCAGATAAATGACTGGTTCATCCAGAAGCAGCAAAGGGGTTTCCTGAGCAATCGCACGGGCCAGATAAACCCGCTGGCGTTCTCCGCCGCTCAAATGCGTAATCGGACGGGAAGCCAGGTGCTCCGTTGAGGTCAGACGCATCGCCTCTTGTACCGCGCGAAAATCCTCTTCCTCCTCAAAAAACAGCTTTTTTTTGCGAAAATACCGGGCCATCATCACTATTTCAGATGCGGTATATCCAAATACTGGCATCGACTCCTGAGGCAGATAAGCCGCCATTTTCGAAATTTCCGTCAAGGAATCTATTTGAACAGTCCCGGCAGAAGGCCTCAAATGCCCGCCGATAAGTTTCAGCAGTGTGCTTTTTCCGACTCCGTTTGGTCCAGCCAGCCCGCAGAATCGTCCCTTCTCTATCGTGAGGGATAGATTCGTAAAAACTTCTATTTCCCCATAGGAGAAAGATAGATTCTGGATCTGAATAAAACTCAAAAAGTCTCTCCGTAAATCTTTCTGGACTGTCGAATAAGCAGAAACAGGAAAAAGGGGCCGCCCGTCAAGGCTGTAACTACCCCTGTCGGCAATTGAACCTGATGAACGAGAATCCGTGCGACTGTATCTGAAATTACCAGAAATACGGCACCGAAGAACGCACACATCGGCAGAAGCCGTCGATGATCAGCCCCAAAAAGCAGCCGAACGGTATGGGGGACAATCAATCCTACAAACCCAATCAGACCGCTCAAACTGACGGCTGTCGAGGTCATCAAAGCAGCTGCCGCCAGGGCTGCCGGGAAAAGCCGCTCCGGCATCACGCCCAAGCTGCGGGCCTCGGAGGTGCCCAGCGAAAGAATATTCAGCTGCGGGCTCAAGCGGAACAGCACCCCGAACCCCGCTCCAGCCAGCACTATACTGACCAGCCAAACCGGCCAATCCGTATAAGAACTCAAACTGCCCATCAGCCAAAAGAGGGTCGTCTGAAACTGACCGCTCGGAACCATCGAGGCCATCAGCATCATCACGGCGGAAAAGAAAACATTGACGATGACACCAGCCAAAATCAGTCCGGGACCCGCCGTTCGCCCCGTAAAACCACCGAGCCACCAGACCAGCAGGGTTGTTCCGGCCGCTCCGACAAAAGCGAGCAAAGATGCCCCCGACAGCCCCCACCCGCTCCAATGAAAGCCCGCCAGGACTGCCGTCACCACCCCCAGACCCGCCCCGCTGGAAATCCCCAGAAGATACGGTTCCGCCAGGGGATTTCTGAGCAAAACCTGAAAAACCGCCCCGGCTGACGCCAGTGAGGCTCCCACCAAAACCGCCAGCAGAAGACGGGGAATCCGAACCTGAAAAAAAATCTGGGCATCCGGCTGACGGCCCTTCACGATTCCCTCTACAGAAATCGGTTCTGAACCGACAAACGCACACAAAAAAACCACCAGCGCCAGCCCGCAAAGGCCGATTATCGTTTCTTTCAGCAGCTGTCTGGCTGTAATCATTTCGCCCCCTCCGCCTGCCCGCACAGACAGCGGACCATCTCTTCCAATGCCAGCGGAATCCGCGGCCCCAGCCGACAAAGCCAATCTCCGTTGAGCACATAAATCCGCCCCTGCTCCACGGCCGGAACCCCGCGAAAGCGGCCGTAAAAGGTCTTTGCCGTCGCTTTCTGACGCTCCAGGTCCGCCGGGGTGTCTGCCGTCTCGAAAATCACCTCCGCTCCACAGGACAAAAAATGCTCATCACTGATGGGCGGAAACATATAAAGAGACGACTCGATCGCATTGCGGACTCCGGCTATCTCCAAAAGTTCTGTAAAATACGTTTTCTTTCCCGCCGCCCGCAGGGGCTGACGCTGAATAACCCAGACTGCTCTGCGGGCACAATCACGCGCTCGTCCTCGAAACGCTTCCAGACCGTCTGCAATTTGACGAACCAAATTCTCCGCCGCCTGCGGACATCCGGCGGCTGAGCCGATTGCCTCAATGGCTTTATACAATTGAGGGAGCGTATCGACATCCAGCCGCAGCGTTCGACAGCCGTTCCGCTCCAGCAAAGCAGCCAAATTCACATGCTGCTCAAAGCCAAGCGTAATCACAAGGGTCGGACGAGCCGCCAGAACCGCCTCGACATCCGGATTCCAGAATGTTCCGACCTTTTTGCAGCGGGCGGCCTCCGGCGGAAAATTGCTGTCGGAACTGACCCCAACGACCTGCTCGCCCAGCCCCATCGCAAACAGAATCTCCGTCAGATTCGGGGCCAGCGAGACGATACGAAGAGAATCCTCCGCCGGCTGCAAAGACTGCGGTTTCAGGTCTGTCCGCCGAAAGGAAACCAGCGCTGCAGCCAGAACAAAGCCGAGCAGCAGGCAAAACCATACCAGCGTTTTCCGGAAATGTGACACCGAAGGCCTCTCAAAAACCGGTCCGCTTAAACTGTTTCTCCAATTCTTTCAGAGTAAAGACCAGCGAAGTCGGTCTGCCGTGCGGACAGCGGCCGGGGGTTTCGGCCAGTTTGCGGTCCGCCAGCAGCTGTTCCATCTCCGCCGGCGTCAGCGGCTGTCCCGCCTTGACCGCCGCCCGGCAGGCCGCCCGCTCCAGCACCTCCGCCAGCAGCTGTTCTTCATCCACGTCCGAACCTTTCTCCAGAAATGCATCGAGCATATCCTGAATATACTCCTCCACGGACACGCCTTCCAGCAAAACCGGAAACGAATGGACGGCGATGCTGCGGGGGCCGAACATATCCCATTCAATGCCCAGTTTGCCCACCAGAGGGGCTGCCCGTTTCAAGGCGTCCAGCTGCGCATCGGACACATCCAGAATGACCGGAACCAAAAGCCGCTGGGAAGCCAGGGGGCCCGCCGCGGCCGCCGCACGCAGCCGTTCATACAGGATTCGCTCATGAAGGGCATGCTGGTCAATCACCTCAAAGCCGTCCGCCGTCGGCAGCACCAGATAACTGTTGTGAATCTGAAGACAGGCAAATGAGGACGACTCGCTTTTTGATTCTCCTGCATCCGACGGCTTCAGCGGCTTCCAATCTGACGACGGAACCGGCGAAAAAGGCAGTCTTTTCTGAACGGCTGAACCGGCGGAATGCGACTGAAAAAAGTCGCTCATCGCCTGGCGAATCCGGCTTTCACGGTCTTTCTGAAGCAGCTCTTCCAGCGGGTCCTCCGCGTGAAACGAGGCAGCGGAAGTCGGCACGGTTCCGGCGGTCGGCAGCTCTGTTGAAAGCAGCTTATCCCGCAGCGCCGAAAGCACCTGCGAGTAAACCCAGTTGGCATTTTCAAAGCGTACCTCCGTCTTTGTCGGGTGCACATTTACATCAAACAGCTCCGGCGGCATCTGAAGAAAGAGAAAAACAACGGGGTGCTTCTGCGGTTCAATCAACCCCCGGTAGGCCTCTTTGAAGGCATGCAGGATAAATTTGTCCCGAATAAAGCGGCGATTGAGAAAAATATATTGATAACTGCTGCTGGTTCGCGCCCGGTCGGGCCGGCCCAGCAAGGCCTGGATTGTGATTGCCTTTTCCTGCCGCCGAACCTCCAGCAAATCCTCCGCAACCGCCGACGGAAACAAAATCCCAATCCGCTCCGCCAACGATTGTCCGGCCCGCAGAGCATACACCGTTCGTCCCCCGTGCTCCAGCACCAATTCGAGCTCTGGATAAGCCAGGGCAATCCGGGTAAACTGCTCGACGACGTGCGTCATTTCCGTATTAGCCGAACGGAGGAATTTGCGCCGCGCCGGCAGTTTATAAAAAAGCTGCCGAACCTCGACGGTGGTTCCCACCGGCCCGGCGGCGGGCACCGGAGGATTTTTTTGTCCGCAGTCGATTTCAATGCGTCCGGCCTCTATGCTGTCCGCAGGTCGGCTGACCATCATCAATCGGGAAACCGCCGCAATGCTCGCCAGCGCCTCCCCCCGAAAGCCCATCGTGGAAATCCGCAGCAGGTCCTCGCTGGTGCGAATCTTGCTGGTGGCATGCGGTTCAAAAGCCAGCGGCAAATCCTCAAAAGCAATCCCGCAGCCGTCATCGCTGACGCGGATCAGGTCTCGTCCCCCCTGCTCGACCTGTACAACAATCCGCCGAGCGCCCGCATCGATGCTGTTCTCCATCAGTTCCTTAACGACGCTGGCGGGCCGCTCGATAACCTCGCCGGCCGCAATCATATTCACCAGATTGTCGTCGAGGACTGCAATTTTGCCCACGCAGCATCTCTCCCGTCCGCCGTCCGCCCCAAACGGACTTACAACAGCAGACTTCGTCCGGTCATTTCCTCCGGTTTGGGCAGCCCCATCACCTCCAAAAACGTCGGCACCACATCCGCCAGGCGCCCGCCGGAAGCCATCTTGCGATGACGGAACTCCTCATCCACCACGATAAACGGCACATCGCCGACCGTGTGCGCTGTATGCGGCATATTGTTCTCAAAATCCCACATCTTCTCAAAATTGCCATGGTCGGCGAGCACTACCGCACTGCCCCCCATCTGACGAACCTTCTCCAGAATGCGGCCCACACAGGCATCCACCGTTTCCGCCGCTTTTACGGCCGCCGCCAGCACCCCTGTATGCCCCACCATATCCGGGTTGGCAAAATTGCAGATAATCACATCAAATCGGTTGGAGTCGAGCTTCTCGAGGATAACTTCGCAAACCTCGTTGGCGCTCATTTCGGGCTTGAGGTCATAGGTCTTGACCTTCGGGCTGGGGACAATCTGCCGCTCTTCGCCCTCAAACGGTTCTTCCCGTCCGCCGTTGAAAAAGAAGGTTACGTGCGCATATTTTTCCGTCTCCGCACAGCGAAACTGCTTTAAGCCCAGTTTGCTGAAATACTCCCCGGCAATATTCGGCATCTCCCGAATCGGCGGAAAGGCCACCGGCGTCCGAATCGTCGCATCGTATTCCGTCATACAGACGTAGTGAACTTTCGGATGAGCCGTCCGGACAAAACCGGTGAAATCCTTGTCCACAAAGGCCCGCGTCAGTTCCCGCGGCCTATCGCCGCGGAAATTAAAGAAAATCACACTGTCGCCGTCTTCTACCAGCGCCACAGGCCTGCCGTCTCCGTCAACGATATTGACCGGCCTGATAAACTCATCCGTTTCGTTCCTGGCATAACTGTCTTCAATCGCCTGGATGACATCGCGGGCCTTGCCGCCCTTGCCGAGTGTCAGACAGTCATAGGCCTCCTGCACCCTCTCCCACCGTTTGTCGCGGTCCATCGCATAAAAACGGCCCATTACGGAAGCCACCTGTCCGACCCCGATTTCCTTCATCTTGGCCTGAATATCCCTCAGATAGCCGGCCCCGCTGGTCGGCGGGGAATCCCGCCCATCCGTAAAGGCATGCAGATAGACCTTCTGGAGCCCTTCCCGCTTGGCCAGTTCCAGAAGCCCGTACAGGTGCCCCAGCAGAGAATGCACACCGATATCGCTGCACAATCCGAACAAATGAAGCCGCCGGTTCTTCTGTTTGGCGCTTCGAACCGCTTCCAGCAGCACTTCATTGCGGAAGAAATCCCCTTGACGAATCGACAGGGTAATCCGCACGGAATCCTGATAGACAATCCGGCCGGCGCCGATGTTCTGATGGCCGACTTCACTGTTGCCCATCGTGCCCTCCGGGAGTCCGACATCCTCGCCGTAGGTGCGAATCAGACAATTCGGATAGGTTTTCATCAGCATCGTATCGACCGGCACCTTGGCCTGTTTGACGGCATTGAAGGCATCTTCCGCCGGATTCGGGTTATATCCCCAGCCGTCCCGGATAATCATTACGCAAGGTCTCTTGCGCAGCCGCACATTGGTCTGAGCCATCTTTTTCTCCAGAAAAATTGTGTCTTCCACCTGCCGAAAAGACCGTATGGTAAAATCTCAACTTCTTTCTGTCAATGATTTTACGCCCCCAAAGGTCCGAAGTTCCCCCCAATCAGTGCTTTTGGCGGTTCCTGCAGCGGAAAATGTCGTTTTTTCCTAACCTGCCTGTATCAAAGCCCTTAAAAAACGTTTTGACAGGGGTGGAGGTTCTGGTATAATCACCGCCGGTTTTTGTCTCCAATTACAACAAGCGCCGCCGGACCGGCAGAAGCTTCCTGTTGTCTGCGGCCGGGGAAAAAAAGAGGTGAAAGGGTGTTTCTATGCCGACAGCAAAACTGGTTTTCGGATTGGCATTGACAGCAATGGTTGGAGTCGGTCTGTGTTTGAGCGGCGGATGTCAGATGCCGCCGGCAGGCCAAACCGTCCCGCAGCCCCCGACCCCCGAAGACCTTTTGGCTCAGCAGGCCCGGCAGCAGAAAGAAATGGCGGTTGCTCTCTATGTCGATGCGATGATGCTGCTGGAACTGAATGAGCACGCCGAAGCCCTCAAAAAACTCCAGATGGCCACCGAGCTGGACCCCGAATTCGCCATCGCTTACTCAATGCAGGGGGATATTTATCAGCAGATGCAGGACTACGAAAACAGCGCCAAGGCTTATGAAAAAGCTACGGAACTGGATCCGTGGTCCTTCAAGGACTTTTTCAATCTGGGCAAGGTCTATCAGGCCCTGAAGGAATTCGCCAAGGCCGTGAAGGCCTATATCTCCGCCTGCACCCTCAATCCGAGCCACTATGAGGCCCATTACAATGCCGCCAAGTGTCTCTATCTGGTGGAGGATTACACCCAGGCCCTCGAATACGCCAAAAAAGCCCAGGCGATTGACCCCAACAAAGCCGAAACGGAAATTCTTCTCGGCGACCTGTATGAAATGCAGAAGGACCACCTGCAGGCCATTGACGCCTACCGGCGTGCTCTGGAGCTGGAGGGCAACAAAAGCGAGATTATGATTCCGCTGGCTCGCTCGTACCTGCGAGCCGGGCGATATACCGCCGCCAAAGAACTGCTGGCCGCCGTTATCGAAATGGAGCCGGCCAACTCCCTGGCCCATCAGTACATGGGGTTTGCCCACCTGCGGCTGAAGGAAATCGACGAAGCCATTGCTTCGTATGTCAAAGCCACCCAAGCCGACCCGAAGGATTATATGGCTTACAAGTCTCTCGGCGTCGCCTATATGATTCAGTATTTCTCAGACCGCAATCCCTCCACCAAAGCCAAGGGGCTGGAGGCCTGGAATATTTCCCTGCAGCTGAATCCCAATCAGCCGCAGCTGCAGAAGTTTTACGAACAGTATCAGTAATTCACAAGAGACGGATGGAATGACTTCTGAGTGCGCCCAGACGAAGGAATCGTCCGCGTGCGGATGCCGTTTTTCTCCTCCGGATAAGACGGCCTGGGTCTTGTGGGGCTGCCTCACTTTGTTCGGAGCCGCCGCAGACCTCTGGACCAAGCAGGCCGTCTTCGACTGGCTCGGCCCCGTCGGCAGCGGGAACATTTATCGGGTTATTCCCGGCTTTTTCCATCTGGTGCCCTGTGTCAATGCCGGGGCCGCCTTCAGCATCCTTCAGGGACAGCGTGTCTATTTGATTGCCGTTTCGGTTCTGGCCCTGCTGGTCATTGTTTTCCTGTTTGTTTTCGGGAAAATTCAGGGGCGGCTTCTGCAGACCGCCGTCGGTCTTATTACAGCGGGGATTGTCGGCAATTTATATGACCGAATTTTTAACCACGGACTCGTGCGGGATTTTCTGGATTTTCACGTCGGCTCGTACCACTGGCCGACCTTTAACCTCGCCGACACTTTCCTGTGCGTCGGAGTAGGACTGATTCTGCTGGCGGGCTTTACATCTGAAGCTTGTCAAAAACAGAATCCTCCACAAAAATAGGCACCTGCAGACCGCTGGCCAGGGCTATGGCATCCGACGGACGACTGTCCACCTCAATAATCCGGCCGTTCTGCTCGATATGAATCCGCGCATAAAAGGTGTGCTCGCGCAAATCGCAGATGACAATCTTTACAATTCGCCCCCCCATCTGCTCGATTACCGAAGCCAGCAGGTCATGGGTGAGCGGACGGGGCATCTCATAGCCCTTCAGGCGCCGGTCAATCGCCAGAATCTCCGGCATCCCGATGACTATCGGAAAACTCCGCTGGCCTCCTTTTTCCTTGAGCACAATAATCTGCTGGTCCACCGTCTCGTTGATGAGAATCTGCGACAATTCCACAGGCACTTCCATAGGATTCTCCTTATGACAATTCGGCCAGCAGCCGTTCGACCTGCTGGAGCTGTTCGGTCAGCTCGGCCATTTTTTTTCGACTCTGCTCCACCACCTCCGGCTTGGCCCGTGCCAAAAACTGCTCATTGCTGAGCTTGGCCCGAAGCGGCTCGATTCCTTTTTCCAGATACTCCTTCTGCTTCTGCAGTCGGCTTCGCTCCGCCTCGACATCCACCACCTCATGAACAAACACCTGCCAGTCGCCCACCAGCGCCGCGGCCGCCGTCTTGGGCTTGACCAGAGCCGGCCCCGTCTGCATCGATTCGACGCCCGCCAGCTCTCCAATCAGGGACGCATCCTCCCGAAGAAGAACGGCCTCTTCCTCTGACGCACATACCGAAACCGTCAGCATCCGCGACGGCGGGATATTGTACTGGTTGCGAATCTCCCGAATCGCCCGAATCAGATTCTGGACTTTTTCAATCCGCCGCTCAATTGCCTCATCCAGAAGGGACGGCATCGGCTGCGGCCACTGCGCCGTCATCAGAGAAGGCGCATCATCCAGTTCACAAATCCCCTTGAGCCCTCGATGCGGACTGAGCCGTCGGAGCGACTGATAAATCCCCTCCGTAATAAACGGCACAAACGGATGCAGCAGCCGCAGGGTCTGTTCAAGGACAAACGCCAGCACACCCTGCGCCGTCGGCCGCTGTGCGGCATCCGCCATTCGCGGTTTGAGCCATTCGAGATACCAGTCGCACAGCTCATTCCAGAAAAACCGATACAGCGTATTGGCCGGCTCATTGAATTTGTACTGCTCCAGCTGCTCGTCGGTCTCCTGAATCGTCCGGGCCAGACGCGACAAAATCCACCGGTCTTCCCGTTCCAGCCGGCTTTTGTCAAAAACGCCCGGGTCCATTCCCTTCAGGTTCATCAGGGCAAACCGCGAGGCATTCCACAGTTTGTTGCAGAAATTGCGGCCGATGTCAAATTTCGGCGAGCTGTTGACCACCCGGCCGTCCGGCAGCCGCAGCTGACTGACCGGCATTCGGATATCCTGCGTCTCCGTCGTCATCTGCGCCAGGGTAAACCGCATCGCATCCGCCCCGTGGCTGTCAATCACCACCAGCGGGTCAATCCCGTTGCCCAGACTCTTGGACATCTTGCGTCCCTGGCCGTCCTGAATCATCGCGTGAATATATATATCGCGGAACGGAATATCCCCCACACAGTACTGCCCCATCATCACCATCCGCGACACCCACAGCGTAATAATCTCCCGGGCTGTGCAGAGCACCTGCGTCGGATAAAACGTCTTCAGTTCCGCCGTCTCTTCCGGCCAGCCCATCGTGCTGAACGGCCACAGCGCCGAGCTGAACCACGTATCCAGCACATCCTCATCCCGCACACAGCCCGCCGCCTCCAGCTGCTTCTCCACATCCTCGGCACCGCCCGATATACAGGCGAAATACCGCTTTTGCCCGCTTTCCGACAATCCCTCCTGAACGGAAAGCCGTTCATCCTTCACGGCGGGCGGCTTATCCGAATACCAAACCGGGATTCGATGTCCCCACCACAGCTGCCGGCTGATGGGCCAGTCCCGCAGATTTTCCAGCCAGGTTCGGTAGGTCTTGGCGTACCGCTCCGGAATGAACCGAAGCCGCCCGTCCAGCAGGGGCTTTAAGGCCAAACCGGCCAGCGAATTAACCGGCACATCCGTCCCGTCAATCAGTCCCGTTCCGAAACGTCCCGCCAGCCGTTCAATCGGCTTTTTCACCGCCACATACCACTGGTCCGACAGATACGGCTCAATCGGCACGTGGCTTCGATAACTGTGCCCGACCTCGTGCGTATAATCCCGCACATCCTCCAGCAGATTTTCCTGCCGGAACCATTCCACCACCGCCTCGCGGGCTTCAAAGCGGTCCATCCCCAGCAGATTTTCCACATCCGGATTGCGAATCGTCTCCCAATCCGTCCAGCCGTATTTTTCGCTGATGGTACCGTCCGGAGCCATCACGTTAATCACAGGCAGATTGTGCCGCCGGCCGATTTCCCAGTCGTCCGGGTCGTGGGCCGGTGTCACCTTCAGAAATCCCGTCGAAAACCGGGCCTTCTCCTCATCGCTGTCCGGATTCGGCAAGACTACATGCTCATCGGCCACAATCGGAATTACCCGTCCGACAATCGGCAGCCGCACGCGTTTTCCCACCAGCACAGCCGCTCGCGGGTCCGCCGGATTCATCGCCACGGCCGTATCTCCCAGCATCGTCTCCGGCCGTGTCGTGGCCACCGTAACAGTCCGTATCGTCTGCCCCCCGATCACCACCGGCTCCGTCAGCGGATACTTCAAATACCAGAAGTGCCCCTTGACTGTTTCGTATTCCACCTCATCATCCGCCAGAACCGTCTGGGTCGCCGGGTCCCAGTTTACCAGCCGTTTGCCTCGATAAATCAGCCCATCCCGGAACAGCAGGAAAAAGGTCTGGCGCACCGCCCGGGCGCAAATTTCATCCATCGTAAACCGTGTCCGCTCCCAGTCGCACGAACAGCCCATCTGCTTGAGCTGTCCGAGAATGCAGGCCTCATATTCATCCTTCCAGGCCTGCACGTGGGCTACAAACTCCTCCCGTGAAAAATCCTTTCGCCGCCTGCCCTGCTCGGCCAGAAGCCGTTTTTCCACAACCGTCTGCGTGGCAATCCCCGCATGGTCCGTCCCCGGCATCCACAGCGTCGTATAGCCCTGCATCCGCCGCCGGCGAATGAGAATATCCTGAAGCGTATTGTTCAGCGCATGGCCCAGATGCAGCGCCGCCGTCACATTCGGCGGCGGAATCACAATCGTAAACGTCCCTTTCGGATTGTGGACCGATGTCTCGGCATGCCACCAGCGTCCCCGCTCCCACAGCTGCCGAACCTCCTGCTCCACCGTCCGCGGCTCATAAACCTTGGCCATTTCCTCGCTCATGATGCTCCCTTTGGCGTCTTTGCCGGATGATCCCCAGGCCCGAAAGGGCCTGCCGGATGCATTTCCACCCTTTTTCTCTTCATCGATTTTTAACAAAAAAACGTCCCGGCCTGATTTTCCACAGCCCGGGACGCCTATTGTATCACACCCAAACCCGCTGTAAAGCCGCTTTTGGACGCCGCTTAATCCAGCTTCAGACTCATCAGAAATTCCGCATTGGTCTTGTATTTAGCCAGACGCGTCTTGAGCAGCTCAATCGCTTCCACCATATTCATCTCACTGAGCACTTTGCGGAGCCGATAGACCAGTTCGAGTTCGCGCGGGTCCAGCAGCAGTTCTTCACGGCGGGTGCCGCTCTTGCTGATATCAATCGCCGGGAAGGTCCGCCGCTCCACCAGTTTGCGGTCCAGATGCAGTTCCATATTGCCCGTGGCCTTGAACTCCTCGAAAATCACTTCATCCATTTTCGAGCCTGTATCAATCAGGGCGGTGGCGATAATCGTCAGCGAGCCGCCGTTTTCGATGTTTCGGGCCGCACCGAAAAACCGTTTGGGCATCTGCATCGCGTTGGCATCCACACCGCCGGTCAGAATCTTGCCGGAGTGCGGCATCTCCGTATTGTAGGCCCGGGCCAGACGGGTAATCGAATCCAGCAGAATCACCACATCTTCGCCGTATTCGACCATTCGCTTGGCTTTCTCAATCACCATCTCGGCCACCTGGCAGTGCCGGGAAGCCGGTTCATCAAACGTCGAGCTGATGACCTCGACGTCCTTGGCCACTTTGCGCTGCATGTCCGTCACTTCTTCCGGACGCTCATCGATCAGCAGCACAATCATCCGCACCTCCGGGTGGTTGGTGCTGATGGCATTGGCAATCTTCTGCAGCAGAACCGTTTTGCCGGTCCGCGGCGGAGCCACCAGAAGGCCGCGCTGGCCCTTGCCGATCGGCGTAATCAAATCCATAATCCGGGTGCTCATCTCATCCGGCGTTGTCTCCAGCACCAGCCGCTCCTGAGCATGCAGCGGCGTCAGGTCCCGGAACACGACCTTTTCGGCCAGCTTGTCCGGCGCCTGGTAGTTAATCGCCTCCACCCGAAGCAGAGCAAAATACTTCTCGCTTTCCTTGGGGGGACGAATCTGGCCGGAGACAATATTGCCGCTCCGCAGGCCGAAGCGGCGAATCTGCGAGGGCGAAACATAGACATCATCCGGCGAGGCCAGATAGTTGTACTTCGGACTGCGCAGGAACCCGAACCCGTCCGGCAGAATCTCCAGGACGCCTTCCCCGTACATCAGACCGTTCTGCTGAATCCGCTGCTTGAGAATCTTGAAAATCAGCTCCTGCTTGGTCAGCCCCATGTAATCGGTAATGCCTTCTTCCTTGGCAATCCGATGAAGCTCACCGGCATCCAGATTCTGCAGATCGGTGATATGGAGATTTCCTTTCTTAATCCGCTCATACTTTTCGTGAATCGATTCTTCTTTGACGGGCTGAGCGGGGACAGTCTCTGTCTGGGTGGAAGCATCAGACGCCTGAGCCGCCTGAGCCGGTTCGCTTTCCGCCTGGGCGGTGGCCGACGGTTCCGAAACAGGCGTTTCCGTACCCGTCTCTTCCGACGAAGCCTCGGAACCAACCGGCTGACCGGCGGTTTCCATCTCCGCAGAGGCCTCGTTTTCCGTCTTTTTCCTGCGTCCTCGCTTTTTTTCCGTTTGTTTGGTCGTTGCTTTTGCCATTCGTTCTCCTTATAGCCTGCAATAAAATTGATGACTCCGGTTTAATAAATACACACGTTATAGACCTTCGGATGAGTAGTCCGCTGCTTTCAAAACCCGCAGGGGGCTTCTCCTTCTTTTTGTGCGGGTGCAGATTAGAACAAAGACCTGCCTGTTCGATTCAGCTCTTCCCGATGCTCCGTTTGCAATAGATTACCTTTCAATTCAGACGGCTCTCTGCAAATTATTCTGTTTGAAACCCCTCCGGAATTGTATTGCCGACTTAAACAGTAGAAAATCGCTTGCGTTCCTGTATCGCTGAAAAGACTTTCTCGACTTGTTTCGCCAATTCGGATTCGTCTGAATGGTTCGAAAGTATATAATGAGCCCTTTGCTTCTTTTTGTCCAGAGAAATTTGAAAATTTTCTCGTTTTTTTTGCTCCCCCGCCTCCAGCTGTCTTTTCTGACGGGTCCGCTGAACACGAATCTCCTGCGGACAATCAACAAAGACCAGAACATCGCATCGCCGGTCCCACCCGACTTCCGCCAGCAGCGGCATATCCACGACCACCGGTTTTCCCTGACGCCGATAGTCTTCCAGCAGGGCCTCACAGCGGGCCAGAACAGCCGGATGAACAATTCCGTTAAGCCTCTGCACCTTCTCAGCGGAATCAAAGACGGCTGACGCCAGCCTCCTGCGGTCGATTCGCCCGTCGGGGCTGAAAACCTCGCCGCCGAACGCGTGGCGGATTTGGTCACGAATTGCCGGTTCGTCCAGAACCTCATGGGCAATCGAATCCGCATCAATCCGCCCGCAGCCAAGCCGTTCAAAACAGCGAGCCGCCGTGCTCTTGCCGGCTCCAATCCCGCCCAATAACCCGATGACGGCAAACTGATTTTTTGAAGGAAAACTCACAATACACTCGCACCCCCCGTTTTGTCAACAACCGCTTTTGCCCGAAAGCACAAACCCCTTTGGGACCGCCCGCCCCACTGCGCCCGGGGGGATTCGAACCTCCGACCTTCGGTTTAGGAAACCGATGCTCTATCCTGCTGAGCTACGAGCGCCAGGCTATCAATTTGATTATGAGGGGCCTGCTGGAAACCTTCAAGCAAAATCAAACCGCTCCGCGAGAATATCTGATTCTTTCATCAATTTCTTTTTTTCTGTCAGATTTTTCGCATTCAGGCGAAACAGTGTAGGAGACCAAACAAATTTTACCTGATTTTTTCACAGGAATCTGATAGGTTTGAAGCAGGCGGATGGGTCAATATGGACAAACAAGAGCTAAAAAGTTCTCAATTTTTCCGCTATTATAATGGCGCCCAGAAAAGAATCTACGCCTACCTTCTGATGATGGTTCACAACCACAATGACGCCGAAGACCTCCTCCAGGAAACCGCCAGCATTCTTTGGGAGCAGTACGAGCAGTTTGACCCCAACCAGAGTTTTGCCGCCTGGGCCATCGGCATTGCCCGAAACAAGGCGCTGGATTTCCTCAAACAGAAACGCTCTACCCGCCCGATGTTCAGCGACTCTTTTTATCAGGAGATGTCCAGTCTGGCCGAATCCGAATCCCAAAACATAGACCGTCGGCTGGCCGCCCTGCGAACCTGCCTCAAGCGGCTTTCTCCGGAAAACCAACAGCTGATTCGTCTTCGTTTTGAGGAGGGAATTTCCATCAAAAAGCTCTCCCAAAACCTGCCGTATTCGGCTGATGCCCTTTATAAAAAGATTTCCCGCATCTACAGCTGTCTTTATGACTGCATTCATCGTACGCTGCTTCAGGGGGAGCGCCTATGACCCCTCAGGAACAAACGCTTTTGAATGAACAATTTTTCCGCCTGCTGGACAACGACCTAAGCAGCACCCAGCTGGAGCAGCTGAACCGACTCCTGACATCGGACCCGCAGGCCCGCCTGTACTACTGCCGATTCCTGCAGGACATTGCTGCCCTGACGTTTCGGGCCTGTGCAGATATCCCGGAGAATGCTCCGGAAACGGCCGGCAGCATCCTTACGGAACAATTCTGGATGCAAATGATTGAAGAGGAAAAAAATGCCCCGGCCGTCGAACTTTCGGTCCCTGAGCTCCCGACGCCTCAGCCCCTGAAAACCGCCGCCGTCCGACCGCGTACACCCGGACGCCTGGCTTACGCCGCCGCTGTTATTCCGGCCGCTGCCTTGTTCTTTATTCTGGCTCTCGTCCATTTGGTTCCCCCCGCCCTGCCGGAGGTCGCCACGCTTTATGACTCTCTCGGGGCAGAATGGTCGGCCAATCTTCCCCTTGAACCCGGCATCCGAATTCCCGCCGGCTCCAAGTCCATTCGTCTGATACGGGGGATTGTGAAACTCAAGACGGACGAAGGCGTAGAGCTGCTTCTCGAAGGTCCGATGGAATTCCATTTTCCAACTGATTCACAGCTTTCCATGCAGTACGGCAAACTCCTGGCCCGTGTTTCCGCACAGGGACTCGGCTTTTCCGTCAATACCCCCAATTCCAAAATCATCGACCTGGGCACTGAATTCGCCGTCCTCTGCCATCCAAACGGAGACGCAGAAGTCCATGTGTACAAAGGAAAAACCAACCTGATTGCCGGACGGAAGGAAAACCAGAAAACCTCCCATCTTCTTTCCGCCGGTTCCGCCAGAAAAGTGCTCTCCAAAGACTCGCAGGTAGCAGAAATCCGAATAAATCCTTCCGCCGTCATACGGGCTTTTGATTCCAAAGCCAACCTTATCTGGAAAGGAGAAACCCTCTCTCTGGCCGACATCGTCGGCGGCGGCAGCGGCCTGGGCACCGGCAGACTCTTTACCGGCATTGATGCCGCCTCCGGACAGGTTATTTCTTCCCTCAAAGACGGCAATATCTACACCGGCTCCGCCGACTGCCGGCCTGTCCCGGGCAATCCGCTCATTGACAGCATTTTTGTCCCCGGTGCCGGCCCCAGTCCTACCGTCATCACTGCCGATGGATTAACGGCCGACTGCTTCCCGAAAACTTCCGGAACCTACTGGGGCTACATCTTCAACGGCGCCTTTCATCAAGGCATCACCTCGCCTCGACACGACCTGTATCTGGACGGTTTTATCGCCGGCACTCCGGAAACCCCCGCGGTTACCATCCATTCCAACCTGGGCATCACCTTTGATTTAACCCGAATCCGCCAGACCATCCCTGGTTTGGAAATCAAGGCCTTCCGGGCCGTCGCCGGGGTTTCCGAAACCGTCCGCCAATCTCTCGAAAAGGAAAAAAATCGCTCCTTTGATGACTTTCCGGATGTCAAAAAAGTCTTTGATGCAGGATTTTCAAAAGTCGAATTCTGGGTCCTTATTGACGGGAAACCGGCATTCCACCAGACAAGAAGCAGTGAACAAGGCGGCTGCCCAATTCATATTCCGATTTCTGATGGCGACCGGTTCCTCACATTAGCGGTTACAGAATCCGACGACACACAGGCCTACGATTGGGCACTTTTTGTCCGCCCGGAACTGGTTCTCGAACCTGCAGAAAAATAAGGAGAAAAAAATGAAATTATTCTCGCTCCGAAACAGCCAGAGCTCGTTTTTCCATAAGGCCTTTACGCTGATTGAGCTTCTGGTGGTGATAGCGATTATTGGTTTGCTGCTGTCGATTCTGATTCCGTCGC